>DASSXC010000204.1:0-6835 GCA_035704205.1 Solirubrobacterales bacterium
CAAATACGAACTCTCGGGACCGCCGGCTTGCACCGCGGCGACCGAAACGCGCACCGACGGCGTCCTCAGCGGCAAAGCGACGCTGCTGGGCACCGACGAAGCCGCGAAAGCGCGCGGCTTCTACGTGACGGGGAAATGAGCTGACCGATTTGCTTCAATCGGACCACCAGAGAAAGGAGGTGGTCCTAAATTGATTCACATGCTTGACGGGACTCTGGAGGTGCAGGGCCGCTAGGCGCCGCACTGGTTCGGGCGCCCGGCGGAATCCACCCCGGGCACCGGCGAGCGTAGGGAGGCGGGCGTTGTCCCACCCGTTTGCGGTTCCCGCGTTTCGCCTCCAAGCACCAGGCCAGGGCCGCCTTCGGGCGGCCCTGGCGTTCTCGGGAGCCGACGTTCAGGCTGGGGCTTTGGCGGCGTCTTCGGCCAGCAGGCTGCGCCCGCACTCGGCGATCGTGTCCGCGAGCGGCCGCGGGGACCAGCCGAGCTCGGTCCTGGCCTTCTCGCTGGAGAGCTCGGTCTTCTTGCCGAGCTGGCCGACGATCGAGCGGACGCTGGGGTCGAAGATCGCCATCCCGCGCACGACCAGGTTGGGCACGGCGCGGGTCGGCACCTTGGCGGCGTCCTCGCCGAGGCGGTCGCGCAGCACGGCGGCGACCTCGGACATCCACATGAACGAGTCGACCGCGACGAAGCGCTGGCCGCCGGCCTTGGGATCGCCCATCGCCCTGATCTCGAGGTCGGCGACGTCGCGGACGTCGACGAAGCTGAAGCCGATCCGCGGGACGCCTGGCATGCCCCCCAGCAGCCGTTCGATCGCCTGCAGCGAGAAGGAGCGGTCCCTGCTCAACACCGGGCCGACGATCGCGCCGGGGTTGACGGTGGCCAGCTTCTCGGTTGCGCCCCGCTCCTTCATGAAGTCCCAGGCGGCACGCTCGGCGATCGTCTTCGAGCGCGCGTAGGGCGTCATCTTCGGGTTGCCGGGGTCGCTCCAGTTCTCCTCCGTCAATGGCCCCGAGACGGGGTGGCCGCCGCCGGTGACCGCGGCCACCGAGGACGTCACGACGATCCGCTCGACGCCGGCGTCGAGGCTCACCTCGAGCACGCGCAGGGTTCCGTCGCGCGCGGGCACGATCAGCTCGTCTGGGTCTCTCGGCTGTTTCGGTGGAAAGGGGGAGGCGACGTGGAGGACGTGGTCGCAACCCTGGACCGCCTCGGTCCAGCCCTCGTCGCCGAGCAGGTCGGCGGCGAGCACGGTGAGGCGGTCGCCGGGGTCGACCTCGCCGGAGATCGCGGCGCGGACATCGGGCTCGCGGGCCAGGTCGCGCACGGTCGTGCGCACGGCGTGGCCACGGCGGAGGAGCTCGATCACGCACCAGCTGCCGAGGTAGCCCGAGCCACCCGTTACCAGGACCGTCTTGGTCTGTGCCCCCGAGGCCTCCATGCGGTGGCGTAAGTATGAACGTGAGAGCATCCAGGTGGCGATGAGCGACTTCCTGGTCAAGCGAGACGATCTGCGCGAGTGTCGAATCGCCGACTCGGCGGCCCCTGAGCTCGAAGCGGGCCAGGCGCTGCTGCGGGTCGACACCTTCGGCCTCACCGCGAACAACGTCACCTACGCGGTCTTCGGCGAGGCGATGTCCTACTGGGACTTCTTCCCGGCCGAGGACGGCTGGGGACGGGTGCCGATGTGGGGCTTCGCCGAGGTCGAGCGGAGCGAGGCCGCCGGCGTGGAGGCCGGCACGCGCGTGTTCGGATACCTGCCGCCGTCCTCGCATCTCCTCGTCACCCCGGCTGACGCCAGCGGGGCGGGCTTCGTCGACGGCTCGCCCCACCGGGCGGCGCTGCCCTCGGCCTATCACCGCTATCTGGCCAGCGGGGCGGATCCGTTCTACAGGGCCGACACCGAGGCGATCCAGATGCTGCTGCGGCCACTTTTCTTCACTTCCTTCCTGATCGACGACCAGCTCGACGACGAGGGCTTGACGAGCCGGGGTCCGATCCTCGTCTCCAGTGCTTCGAGCAAGACGGCGATCGCCGCGGCGTTTCTGCTCGCCCAACGGGATGGGGTCGAGCTCGTCGGGCTCACCTCTCCGCGCAGCGTCGAGTTCGTCGAAGGCCTGGATATCTACGACCGCACCGTCGCCTACGGCGCGATCGACTCACAGGAACGGGGACCCGCCACCTTCGTCGATGTCGCCGGCGACGGAGAGGTGCGCCGGGCGATCCACTCGCACTACGGCGACGATCTCGTCCACAGCATGGCGGTGGGGGTGACTCACTGGGAGGAGTTCGGCGCCGGCGCCGGTGAGCTGCCGGGCCCGCAGCCGAAGTTCTTCTTCGCCCCCGACCGCGTGGTCAAGCGCTCGAAGGATTGGGGGCGTGCCGGCCTGGAGACCCGCGTCGCCGAGGTCTGGCACCCCTTCTGCGAGTGGACCGCCGGCTGGTTGGAGTCGATCCCGGGCAGCGGCTTCGAGGCCGTCCGCGCCGCCTACCTAGACGTGCTCGAGGGCCGCGTGGACCCCAGGCACGCGCACGTGCTCACGCTCTAGCGAGCCAGTTGCTCTCCTTGGAGCGCATCACCGGGGTCGCTATGAGGCTGCCGAGGCGGCGTTGCAGGGCTCGCAGGCGTGAGTCGTCGCCGGCGGGGAGGAGCCTGGCGAGCTGGCGGTACTCGCGTGAGACCTGGCTGGTGCGGAAGACGGTGGCGATCGCGGTGAGCAGCTCCCCCGGCTCCGGGACCTCGGTCCTCGCCAGCTCCTCCCCCTCGACGGTGATGCGCAGCTCGGCCGGATAGCTCCGTGCCGGCGGGGGGCGCAGCGGTTCGGTCCAAGCGGACGCGATCGAAGCCGCCAGCTCGGCCCGTACCGCGTTGACCTCCCGCGAGCTGGCTCGCCCGCGTCCCCGGCCCTCCTTGCTGGTCACCAGCTTGGCGCTGCCGAGCTCGCCCTCGCCGAGCTCCTCGAGCATCCAGCGGTCGCCCGAGGCGAGGAGGACCGGAATCCCCTCCGCGGCGAGACCCTGCGCGTAGACCTGAACCTCGTTCAGCGACTGGCCGTCGAGCAGCACCTCCATGTCCCAGATGAAGGTGTGCGAGCAGAAGGCGCGCGGGTTGGGCGTGCTGGCGTGGTGGCCGAGCATCACCACCGCGTCGAGTGGGCCGCCGTTCGCCTTCGTCATCGAAGGGTCCGCCTCGGCCAGCGCCAGGTCGGCGATCGGCCGCACCTCGACCCCCGCCGGCATGCGCTCGCGTTCGACGTTGGTCCCGACCATGTGCCAGTCGCCGACTGAGATGCGCTCCGCGCCGGCCCCCCGCAGTGCCTCGATCGCGACCAGCACCTCGTCGGTCATCAAGCGGCGGCCGCGTGAATAGGCGGACGGGTGGGAGGGTAGACAGTCGCCAGAGCTCTCGATGCCCGCGATCCCCTCCATATCCGTCGCGATCAGGATGTTCACCCGACCACCCTATTCGCGGCGCTACGCTGAGCGCACTTCTATCGACTTCCCCGCTTTGCGAATGGAGGACTCGTGATCAGCAAGACCGACTTCATCGGGATCCCGTCAACCGACGCCGAGCGCTCGCGCAGCTTCTACGTCGAGACGCTGGGTCTGCGCCCGGACGATCACGGGAAGTTCGAATTCTGGGCCGGCGACACCTGTTTCGGCATCTGGGAGCCGGCGAAAATGGGCATGGAGTTCGCCCCCCAGAAAAACGCCCACCCGGCCCTGCACGTCGACGACGTCGCCGCGGCCCGCGCCGAGCTCGAGGCGAAAGGCGTCGAGTTCAGCGGGGAGATCTTCGACACGGGCGTCTGCCACATGGCCTTCTTCACCGACCCCGACGGCAACGACCTGATGCTGCACAACCGCTACGCGCCATACGAGTGAGGCGACGATGGGCAAGCTGAGGTTCGAGATATCGGTCTCGCTCGACGGCTACGTCGCCGGGCCGAACCAGAGCGAGGAGCACCCGCTGGGCGAAGGCGGCGAGCAGCTGCACGAGTGGGTGGTCAAGCTCGCCGCCTGGCGGGAGTCGCACGGCTATGAGGGGGGAGAGGTCAACGCCAGCACGCCGCTGCTCGAGGAATCGCAGCAGGGGGTGGGCGCGGTCATCATGGGCCGCGGCATGTTCGGCGGCGGCCCGGGGCCCTGGGGCGACGATCCCTGGCAGGGCTGGTGGGGCGATGAACCGCCCTTCAGGATGCCGGTCTTCGTCCTCACCCACCACGAGCGCGAGCCGCTGACCCTCGGCGAGACCACCTTCACCTTCGTCACCGACGGGATCGAGTCGGCGCTGGAGAAGGCGAGGGGGGCGGCGGGCGAGCAGGACGTCGTCATCGGCGGCGGCGCCGAAGCCGCTCGGCAGTACCTCGCTGCCGGGCTGATCGACCAGATGCAGCTCAACGTCGTCCCGATCCTGCTCGGCGCCGGCGCCCGCCTCTTCGAGTACGAGGCGGGGGCGGGCGTCGGCCTGGAGCCGATCCTCGTCGTCGACACGCCAGAGGTGACGCACCTGCGCTACCGGGTCGGCTAGTCGCGCCGCCCCCGCGGCGGTATGCGTGAAGTCACACTGGCTGACCAGCCAGGATGCGACAATGGCGGTCGTGCCCGATGGGTCGCCCGAACATCTCGACGTGCTGATCGTCGGCGCCGGCCTCTCCGGGGTCGGCGCCGCCTGGCATCTGCAGGAGCGCTGCCCCGGCAGGAGCTACGCGATCCTCGAGGCGCGCGGTGACCTCGGCGGAACCTGGGATCTCTTCCGCTATCCCGGCATCCGCTCGGATTCCGACATGCACACGCTGGGTTATCGCTTCAAGCCCTGGACCCAGGCGAAGTCGATCACCGACGGCGCCTCGATCCTCGAGTACGTCCACCAGACCGCGCGTGACCATGGGATCGAGGGGAGGATCCGCTTCCACCACCGCGTCGTCCGCGCCGAGTGGTCGAGCGCCGAGGCGCGCTGGACGGTCGAGGCGGAGCGCACCGACAGCGGCGAGAAGGTGCAGCTGACCTGCGACTTCCTCTGGACCTGCAGCGGCTACTACCGCTACGACGAGGGCTACACGCCCGAGTTCGAGGGGGTCGACCGATTCGACGGCCCGGTGGTGCACCCCCAGCACTGGCCCGAGGAGCTCGACTACAGCGGCAAGCGGGTCGTCGTGATCGGCAGCGGCGCCACCGCCGTGACCCTGGTGCCGGCGATGGCGGAGAAGGCGGCGCACGTGACGATGCTGCAGCGCTCACCCACCTACATCGCCTCGCTACCGGCCCAGGACCGCCTCGCCGAGCGCCTGCGCCGCCGCCTTCCTGACCGGATCGCCTACTCGATCGTCCGCTGGAAGAACGTCCTGATCCAGTCGCTCTTCTACCAGCTCAGCCGCCGCCGCCCGGAGCTGATCAAGAAATTCATCCGCCGCGGCGTGGAACGGTCCCTGCCGTCGGGCTATGACGTCGACAAGCACTTCAAGCCCCGCTACAACCCTTGGGACCAGCGCATGTGCCTGGTCCCCGACGGGGATCTCTTCAGCGCGATCTCGAGCGGTGAGGCCTCGGTCGTCACCGACCGGATCGCGACCTTCACCGAGCGCGGAATCGAGCTCGAGTCGGGCGAGGAGCTGGAGGCCGAGGTGATCGTCACCGCTACCGGGTTGAACCTGCTCTTCCTCGGCGGCATCGAGCTCTCGGTCGACGGCGCGGCGGTCGACGTGCCGAAGACGATGGCCTACAAGGGGATGATGCTGAGCGGCGTACCCAACATGGCGTTCACGGTCGGCTACACCAACGCCTCCTGGACGCTCAAGGCCGATCTCACCTCCGAGTACGTCTGCCGCCTGCTCGGGCACATGGACACCCACGGCTACCGGCGCTGCGTCCCCGAGGTCGACCCGTCGGTCAGCGAGCAGCCACTGCTCGACTTCACCTCCGGCTACGTCCAGCGCTCGCTCGACCACTTCCCCAAACAGGGTTCCCAAGAACCGTGGAAGCTGCGCCAGAACTACCTCTTCGACATCCGCACGATCCGTCGCGGCGAGATCGAGGACGGCGCGATGCGTTTCTCGATCCCCGCCTGAGGGTAGGCGGGGCAGATGCGAACCAGACCGCTGCTCACCGTCCTTGCCCTCTGCGCCACGATCGGCCTGCTCTCAATCGTTGTCGCCGGGTGCGGCGGTGGCGACGACGACGGCGACTCCGGTTCGGCCACGGTCACCGAGACGACCGGCTCAGGGAGTGAGACGACCGAGGCGGGGGACGATTCCGCCACGACCGAGGCGGGTGACGATTCGGGCGGCAGCGCGCCGGCTCCCAGCGGCGATGCCGCGCTCTCCGAAAAGGTCGAGATCGAGGACTTCGCCTACAACCCCGACCCGGTGACGATCGAGGAAGGGGGCAAGGTGATCTGGATCAACCGGGACTCCGCGCCGCACACGGCGACCGCCGAGGACGGCAGCTTCGACACCGGCACCCTCGAGGAAGGCAAGCTCAAGTCGGAGACCTTCAAGGAAGCCGGGACCTACGCCTACATCTGCTCGATTCACCCCGACATGCACGGCACGGTCGAAGTCGTCGCGGCGGGCTAGCCCGTCCGCATCCGACATTGACCCCACTGGGGTGGGGTGAAAGTCGGATGCGCTTCAGGGGGCGCTCGCTTCCAGTCGCTCGGCGAGGCGGTTCATGCCGAGGCCGCGGGCCGCGGCGGCGGCGCTGCTCCAGTCCGTCGCTCGGTCGGCGGGCGGCTCGACACCGGCGTCGCGCAGGGTCGCAATGTCCTTGAAGGCGAGCAGTTCGTCGCGAGCGTCGATCAGGGCGCCACGCAGTTTGGGACGCGGCTCGCGGATCG
>DASSXC010000205.1:0-10303 GCA_035704205.1 Solirubrobacterales bacterium
GAGGCCCGTCAGACCCGTTTGAGCTTTGATCGTGTAGGTGCAGAGTTTGAAGCTGTGGCCGGTGCCGGAGAAGACTGTCAGTTTGATGCTCTGGCCTTCCGGGCAGACTACGTCTGTGGTCGCCGCGTATTTGTGTTCCGAGGTTTCGGCGCCGATGTTGACCACGTAGTCGCAGCCGTTTAGGTCGATTGTCGCGGGGAGATTTTCCGGCGTGTGTTTGCAGTTGTTGGAAGTCTGTTTGTAGGCCGGGGTGATTGTCGCCACGGTGGCCCCGCTGGGGATCGCTTCGTGCGGTGTGACGTTGTATTTGTGGCCGGTGTAGGTGCTGCCGGGGCAGCGGATGCTTTCGCCGAACATCGTGAAGCCGTTGGCTTCCGAGGCGCCTGTCTCGGTGGCGCTCAGTGTGACCGGGCCGTCGGCTCTGATGGCGGGGCCCAGATCCTGGTCGTCGATCGACACCGCTGTCGCTTTGCCTTCTCCGTTCAACCCTTTGACTGTCAGATCGAGAGCGATTTTTCCTTCGGTGGTTGTCGATTCTTCGCAGGCGGCTCCGGATCGCACGGCGTGGACGCCTGAGGCGGCGCCTTCGATGTCGAAGTCTTCTGTTGCCGGTGTTGTCGCCCTGGCCGTGAGGCCCGTCAGACCCGTTTGAGCTTTGATCGTGTAGGTGCAGAGTTTGAAGCTGTGCGCGCTGCCGGAGAAGACTGTCAGTTTGATGCTCTGGCCTTCCGGGCAGACGACGTCTGTGGTGGTGGCGTATTTGTGTTTGGACGTTTCGGCACCGATGTTGACCACGTAGTCGCAGCCGTTGAGGTCAATTGTGGCGGGGATGTTTTCCTGCACGTGTTTGCAGTTGTTGGAGGTCTGTTTGTAGGCCGGGGTGATTGTCGCCGCGGTCGCGCCGCTGGGGATCGCTTCGTGCGGTGTGGCGCTGGATTTGTGGCCGGTGTAGGTGCTGCCTGGGCAGCGGATGGTTTCGCCGAACATCGTGAAGCCGTTTGCTTCCGCCGCGCCTGTCTCGGTGGCGCTCAGTGTCACCGGGCCGTCTGAGCGGATGCCGATTTCCTGAGCGGATGCGACGGGAGCGACGAGCACGCTCATCGCGAGGATTCCGACCAATGCCAACCCGAGGATCTCGAATGCACGCCTCATCATGTGACAACCAATACCGCAGATAAGCAAATACTCAAGAGAGTTTTAGTTAAGTTGGAGTACCGGTATGTTGGCGACCCCATGGGCGATCAAGACGGATCTTCGTCGCCGATCACCACCGCTGTGGCTTCCCCTACGGCATCGAACCCTTTGACTGTCAGATCGAGGTCGATTTTGCCTTCGGTGGTTGTGGTCGTTCCGCAAAGGCCGGACTTGGCGACGTGGATGCCGGTCAGCGTACCTTCGATGTCGAAGTCTTCGGGCGGCGATGTTGTCGTTTTGGCAGAGAGCCCAGCCAAGCTCGTCTGCGCTTTGATCGCGAGAGTGCAAAGCCGGAGTGCATGGGTGCCGCTGGAGAAGACTGTCAACTGGACGCTTTTTTCCGCCGGGCAGACGAAGTCTGTCGCGGCCGCATATTTGTGTTCCGAGACTTCGACGCCGATCGCGACCACGTAGTCGCAGCCGTTCATGTCGATTGTGACCGGCTGCCCCCCATTGCTGATGCAGTTTTTGTAGGTCGGGGTGATTGTCGCCGCAGTGGCGCCGCTGGGGATCAGTTCGTGCGGTGTGGCGCTGACTTTGTGGCCGGTGTAGGTGCTGCCTGGGCAGCGGATGGTTTCGCCGAAACTCGTGAAGCCGTTGGTTTCGGCCCCTGTCTCGGTGGCGCTCAGTGTGACCGGGCCGTCGGAGCGGATGCCGACCTGGAGCAGCAGGTCTTCGTCACTGATCACCACCGCTGTGCTTTTGCCTTCCCCGTTCAGCCCTTTGACTGTCAAGTCGAGGCTGATTTTGCCTTCGGTGGTTGTGGCTTCTTCGCAGGCGGCTCCGGATCGCACGACGTGAACGCCAGAGGCAGCCCCTTCGAGGTCGAAGTCTTCTGATGTTGTCGTCCTCGCGGTGAGGCCGGTAAGACCGGTCTGCGCTTTGATCGTGTAGGTGCAGAGTTTGAAGCTGTGGCCGCTGCCGGAGAAGACTGTCAATTTGATGCTCTGGCCTTCCGGGCAGACGATGTCTGTGGTGGCGGCGAATTTGTGTTCGGAAGTTTCGCTGCCGATGTCGATCACGTAGTCGCAGCCGTTCAGATCGATTGTCGCTGGCAGGTTTTCCGGCGTGTGTTTACAGTTGTTGGAGGTCTGTTTGTAGGCCGGCGTGATTGTCGTTGCGGTGGCGCCGCTGGGAATCAGTTCATGCGGTGTGGCGCTGAGTTTGTGGCCGGTGTAGGTGCTGCCGGGGCAGCGGATGCTTTCGCCGAACATCGTGAAGCCGTTGGCTTCCGACGCGCCTGTCTCGGTGGCGCTCAGTGTGACCGGGCCATCGGCTCTGATCGCGGGACCCAGGTCCTGGTCGTCGATCGACACCGCTGTCGCTTTGCCTTCCCCGTTCAGCCCTTTGACTGTCAGGTCGAGGTTGATTTTCCCTTCGGCGGTTGTGGTTTCTTCGCAGGCGGCTCCGGATCGCACGACGTGGACGCCGGTGGCGGCGCCTTCGATGTCGAAGTCTTCTGTTGCCGGTGTTGTCGCCTTGGCGGTGAGGCCGGTCAGACCCGTCTGGGCTTTGATCGTGTAGGTGCAGAGTTTGAAGCTGTGCGCGCTGCCGGAGAAGACTGTCAATTTGATGCTCTGGCCTTCCGAGCAGACGATGTCTGTGGTCGCGGCATATTTGTGTTTGGACGTTTCCGCGCCGATGTTGACCACGTAGTCGCAGCCGTTGAGGTCGATTGTCGCCGGGATGTTTTCCTGCACGTGTTTGCAGTTGTTGGAGGTCTGTTTGTAGGCCGGGGTGATTGTCGCCGCGGTGGCGCCATTGGGGATCGCTTCGTGCGGTGTGGCGCTGACTTTGTGGCCGGTGTAGGTGCTGCCGGGGCAGCGGATGGTTTCGCCGAACATCGTGAAGCCGTTTGCTTCGGCTTCGCCTGTCTCGGTGGCGCTCAGTGTGACCGGGCCGTCTGAGCGGATGGCGGGTTCCTGGGCGAATGCGCTGGGAGCAACGAGCACGCCCATCGCGAAGATTCCGACCAACGCCAGCCCAAGGATCTCGAAAGCGCGCCTCATCTCGTGACAACCAATACCGCAGATTGGTAAATACTCAAGAGAGTTTTAGTTAAGTTGGAGTACCAGGATGTTTGACGATCCCGATCAGAGACGCCGCGTAAAGGTGATTGCGGCGACTCGGATCGCGCCGGCCTGGCGCAGCGCCCGCGCGCACGAGGAGAGCGTGGAGCCGGTTGTGAGGACATCGTCAACCAAGAGCACGCTGCCGGGAACCTTGCCGCGGGCTTGGATGCGCGGCGGGTGGCCTATGCGCTGGGCGCGGCGCTTGCCGACCTGGCGGCCGCCACCTCGGCGGATCAAACAGGTTTGGAGGGATAGTTCCGTGCGCTGCGCCAGCGCGGCCGCGATCTCCGCCGCCGGGTCGAAGCCGCGGACCATCGTGCGCAGGGGAGCCGTGGGGACGGGGACGATCGTGCCGCTGAGCACGGTGGCCGGGGCCAGCCACTGGATGCGATCGGCCATCAGGTCAGCCACCGGGAGGAGGCGCCGGAACTTCAGGGCCGTGACCAGATCGCGGGCCACGGCCTCGTGCGGCGCTGTGGACCAGGCTCGGTCCAGGCCCGGAGGGCCCGCCCCCTCCAGGGGCTCAGCGGCGGCGAGCTGGCGCGCGCAGCGGGTGCAGAGGGTGGCGTCCGGTCGGCAGGACCGACCGCAGGCAGCGCAGAGCGGTGGGATCAGGCCGGTGGCGAGTGCCTGGAGGATGCCCATGGCCCGATCGTTCGGGCCCGCGGCGCGCGTGTGGCGCGCTGAAAGTCAAATCTTCGTCAATGCTTCGCGCCGTGAGCCGCGATACCGCCGATCAGGATCCCGCCGGCCGGCACCTCGGCGCCCTGCAGCAGGATCGAATCGCGGACGATCGCACCGTCGCCGATCCGGCATTCGTCGCCGATGATCGCCGGGCCCTCGATCCGCACGTCGGCACCGATCTCCACGCCAGCGCCAACCAGGACGGGCGCGGTCAGCTCGGCTCCATCCAGCGAGCTCGCCGCCCGCACCCCGTCCGACACCTCGGGGGCGCCGGGATCGACCTGGACCGCCCCGTGCAGGGCATCGAGGTTGCCCTGCCGCAGCTCCTCGAGGTTGCCGATGTCGTTCCAGTAGGCGTCGATCTCGTGCGAGTAGAAGGGCACGTCGCCGTCGAGCAGCGCCGGGAAGACGTCGGTGGCCCAATCGGCGAAACCGGGTGGATCGTCCGGCCCCGCAAACTTGGCGGTCCCCGGAGCGGGAAAGAAATCGAAGATCTCCCTGCGGAACATGTAGATGCCGCAGTTGGCCAGGTCGGAAAGGGCTTCGGCGGGCTGGGGCTTCTCCTGGAAGCCCTGGATGCGGCCGTCGGCGCCGGTGATCGCGACGCCGAACTGAGTGGTGTCGGCGACCCGCTTGGTGGCGAGCGTCGCGATCCCGTCGTGGGACTCGTGGAACTCGCGCATCGCGGCCAGATCGATGTCGGTGAGCGCATCGCCGGAGATGACCAGGAAGGAGTCGCCGAGGAACTCGGCCGCCTTGCGCACCCCGCCCGAGGTGCCGAGCAGCTTCTCCTCGCGGCTGTAGGAGAGCTCCAGGCCGAGCTCCGAGCCGTCGCCGAAGTGGCCCTCGATCAGCTCGGGGAACCAGTGCAGGTTGGCGATCGCCTCGCCGAAGCCGTGGTGGGCCAGCAGCCGCGCGATGTGCTCCATCACCGGCCGGTTGAGCACCGGAACCATCGGCTTCGGCATCGCGTAGGTGATCGGGCGCAGCCGGGTGCCGAGCCCGGCCGCCAGGATCATCGCCCTCATCGGCTCAGTAGCGATAGTGATCGGGCTTGTAGGGCCCCTCGACCGGGATACCGAGGTAGGCGGCCTGCTCCCCTGACAGCTCGGTGAGGTTGACGCCGAGCGCCGCGAGGTGCAGCCGCGCGACCTTCTCGTCGAGGTGCTTCGGCAGCACGGTGACGTCCTTGGCCGTAAACCCGTCGGGCTGGCCGTAGAGCTCGATCTGCGCGATCACCTGGTTGGTGAACGAGTTCGACATCACGAAGCTCGGGTGCCCGGTCGCGTTGCCGAGGTTGAGCAGGCGGCCCTCGGAGAGGAGGATGATCGAGTGGCCGTCGGGGAAGCGCCACTCGTCGACCTGCGGCTTGATGTCGACCCTCTCGGCGGGAGACGCTTCGAGCCCGGCGACGTCGATCTCGTTGTCGAAGTGGCCGATGTTGCCGACGATCGCGTTGTGCTTCATCCGCGCCATCTGGTCGGCGGCAATGATGTCCTTGTTGCCGGTGGCGGTGATGAAGATGTCAGCCGTCTCGACGACTTCCTCGAGCGTGCGCACCTCGTAGCCCTCCATCGCCGCCTGCAGGGCGCAGATCGGGTCGATCTCGGTGACGATCACGCGGGCGCCCTGGCCGCGCAGGGACGTGGCGCAGCCCTTTCCCACGTCGCCGTAGCCGCAGACGACGGCGACCTTGCCGCCGATCATCACGTCGGTGGCGCGGTTGATCCCGTCGATCAGCGAGTGACGGCAGCCGTAGAGGTTGTCGAACTTCGACTTGGTGACCGAGTCGTTGACGTTGATCGCCGGGAAGAGCAGGTCGCCGGTCTCGGCCAGCTGGTAGAGCCGGTGCACGCCGGTCGTCGTCTCCTCGGTGACCCCCTTGATCCCCGCGGCGATCTCGGTCCAGCGCTGCGGGTCGGACTCGAGCGAGCGCTGCAGGGTCTCGAGCACGACGCGGAGCTCCTCCGAGTCGGCCGAGGCCGGGTCGGGCACGGCGCCCGCCTTCTCGAACTCGACGCCCTTGTGGACCAGCAGGGTGGCGTCGCCGCCGTCGTCGAGGATCATGTTCGGGCCCTCGCCGTCGGGCCAGAGCAGGGCCTGCTCGGTGCACCACCAGTACTCCTCCAGGGTCTCGCCTTCCCAGGCGAAGACCGGGATGCCGGCCGCGGCGATCGCGGCCGCGGCGTGGTCCTGCGTGGAGAAGATGTTGCAGCTGGCCCAGCGGACCTCGGCGCCGAGGGCGACCAGGGTCTCGATCAGCACGGCGGTCTGCACCGTCATGTGGAGTGAGCCGGTGATCCGCGCCCCGCTCAGCGGACGGGAGGCCGCGAACTCCTCGCGAGTCTGCATCAGGCCGGGCATCTCCACCTCGGCGAGAGCGATCTCCTTGCGCCCGAAGTCGGCGAGGCCGATGTCGGCGACTTTGTAGTTTGAGGTGGCGGTTGCCATCGGTTCCTTTCGTCTACTCGGGTCCCGGGGAAGGATACGGGGATCTCGCGGGAGTGCCCGGCCAGCCCCCTGCGCGGTTCGTCGCTTCGATCGACTCGGTCGACACCTAGGATGGATCAAGTGTCCCTTTCTATCGAGCAATTTCGCTCATTGGCGGCCGAACTGAGGATGGACGTGCTCGACATGGTGCACGGAGCGGGTACGGGGCATGTCGACAGCAGCTTCTCGGTAATCGAGGTCCTGGTCACCCTCTACTTCGACGTGCTCAGGCTCGACGGCAAGCGCCCGGACTGGCCCGATCGCGACCGCGTCGTCCTCTCGAAGGGGCACGCGGCGCCGGCACTGTACGCGTGCCTTGCGCGACGCGGATATTTCGATGGCTCCGACCTGAGGTCTCTACGCCAACTCGGTTCGCATCTTCAGGGCCACCCCAAGGTCTCGACCCCCGGCGTCGATGTCCCCACGGGCTCCCTGGGGCAGGGGTTGTCGCTTGCGACGGGCATGGCCTACGCGGCCTGGCTGGAAGGCCGCAATGATGCACGATGGCGGGTCGTGGCCGTGCTCAGCGACGGCGAGCTGAACGAGGGACAGACCTGGGAGGCGATCATGCTCGCCGGGCACCTGGGTCTATCGAACCTGACGATGGTCGTCGACAGGAATGGGCTTCAGTACACCGGGCCGACGAAAGAAGTCCTTGCCATCCAGGGTGCACCCGCCGCGATGGAGGCGTTGGGGTGGAGCGTTCGGCGCGCCGACGGGCACAGCTACGTTTCGCTGCGGCACGAGCTGCTGCACGAGGCTGACCGGCCGGTGGCAATACTGGCGGACACCGTCAAAGGCAAAGGGGTCTCCTTCATGGAACACGACTTGGCCTGGCACGGTCGCGCGCCCACCGACGCGGAGTACGCGGCCGCGCGCGAGGAGCTGGTGGCCGCTCTCAACCGAGCTCGAGGGATGGCCTGAGATGCGAGACGCTTTCGGCGAAGCGCTGCTGGCGCAGGCGGAGGACGGCGCGGACTTCGTGGTGCTCGATGCCGACAACGGCCGCTCGACCCGAACCCAGGCGTTCGGCGAACGCTTTCCAGACCGCTTTCTCAACGTGGGCTGCGCCGAGCAGAACCTTGTCGGCGTCGCCGCCGGCATCGCGAGCACCGGCGTTCACACGATCGCCTCGACCTTCTCGGTCTTCCTCTGCGGCCGTGCGTTCGAGCAGATCAGAAACTCGGTCTGCCAGGCAAACCTCGCCGTGACGCTCGTCGGCACGCACGCCGGCGTAACGGTCGGACATGACGGCCCATCGCACTTTGCCGTCGAGGACATCGCCGCCATGCGAGGGATCCCCCAGATGCGGGTGGCAGTCGCGTCGAGCGACGAGCAGGTCCCCGACCTGCTGCGGCTATGCCGGTCTCACCCCGGTCCCTCGTATCTTCGCCTCAGCCGTCGATCGGTTCGGCTGCCCTGGGCTTCCGCAGCCGAGTGGCAAGCGTCCGCGAAAGTCCGCGACGGTGCCGACGTCTCGATACTTGCCTGCGGCGAGATGGTCAGACGGGCGCTCGCGGCCGCGGAACTGCTGACAGAGGATGGGATCGAGGCGGAAGTCGTCGATCTCTACTCGGTCAAGCCGCTGGACGAACGCGCGGTAATCGACTCCGCAGCCGCCACCGGGGCGGTCGTGGTGGCCGAGGAGCACTCCCGCCACGGCGGGCTCGGCGAGGCTGTCGCTGCCTGCCTGGGGCGCAACGAGCCAGTCCCTTTGGAGCAGGTCGCGTTGGAAGACACGTTCGCGGAGAGCGGCTCGCCTGCCGAGGTCCTCGATGCGTTCGGACTCTCTGTCGGCGACCTGGTCGAGGCCACTCGTCGCGCGCTCCGGCGTCGAGACGCCAGACGGCGCTGAGCTCAGGCCGGGACAGCCGACTGCGTCTCGCGGTTGAGATTGATGACTCGGTCCAGCGTCGCCTGGTCGGTGACCAGGACATTCATGAACCCGCCACGCAGCGCACCGAGGATCGGCTCGACCTTGTGCGCACCCCCGGCCACCAAGACCATATGACGATCGTCAAAACGTGCCAGCTCTTTGATCCTGGCGAGCGGCAGCACCTCGGCGGCGCGCGATACCGGATGATTGATCTGCTCGCCCTGAAGGGAGTAGGGCGAGAGGTTGATCTCCCCGCAGGCGCCCAGATCGGTGAGGCTCGCGGTGGTGAACTCCGCGTCGAAGTAAGTGTTTACGTGCTTCTGGTGGATGTCGAAGGAGGACCCTGCGCCCAACCAGCCACAGCTGTAGAAGGCCATGTTCAGATCGTTGATCTGCGCTTGAATCGTCTTCACGTCGGGCCGAGAGGTGAGCACTTCACGTTCCTCGTCGCTGGTGAAGAACGGTGGAAGGGGCAATGAGTGGGGAACACACTCAGGGTTCTTGTTCCAAAGCTCTATGAGAGCAGCGTAAGCCGACAATACGTTGGTCATTTCGGGCTCGAGGTTGAAGGAGATCGGATACGCGTTCATGCGCAGGCGAAACTTCTTCACCTGCCGGACCATGTTGTAGATCGTGTTTGCGCAGGCAAGTCCGAGGCGGAAGTTGCGCAACACCTGTCGTTCGAAGTAGCTGGCAGCTCCTTTCCCAAGACTTTTGTACAGGGCATCTCCGGTGGCACCCTCGACTACGACCAGCTCCCGCACCCCCATTTCGCGCGCGAAGGCCTCATAGGTGGGTACAGGCGATTGAGAGAGCAGGCCCAGCAGTCGGGGCGCCAGTTCATCGGCGAGCCGATCGACCCCCTTGACGTCGGACAAGGTGTAGTACTTGAGGGGGCGTAAGAGTGGCGGGATGCTCTTGTCGTCGAAGTCTCCGAACTTGACCGGTACGATTTCCCGAACTTCGTCCGGAGCTTCCAGGAACATGTGCGCAGAGCGCTCGAGCTGAGTCCAGGTCGAGCTCTTGTAATCGGGGGTCAGCAGTGGCATCAGGACAGGGCTCGTGGGCAGAGCGTCCTCGATCGAGGTGACGATGTCCTTGCCATGGGCGATGTCGTCGTTGGCGAGGAAACAGCGGACCCCTCGATCTTCCAGGGAATCGCGTATCCGCCTCGCAACATCGAGCTGCTTGGTGGAAAACGACAAGAAAACCTGTCCCATTACATTCCTCCTGATCGACCGCGGCGACCAGCCTACCGTCACCGCCGCCAGGGCGACCCCGATGCCCCTAGCGGCGGGGGGTGCCCATCGCGACCTTGAACTGCTCGATCGCCTCGACCTCGACCGGGTCGACGCCGTGTGCCTCGGCCAAGCCAACGGATACCAAGTCGCCGAGCATCGTCCCCCAGAGCATGCGGGCGACCCGGCTGGAGCCTCGGGTCACGACCTCGACCACGCTCGCGCCGCCGGCGACGATCTTCTCGGCGGTCAGCTCAAAACGTCGCTGCTCCCTCTGGTTTTGGTCGGCATCGCGAAGCATCACGACGGTGATGCTCTCTCCGGCGGCGCCGACTCCCACCCAGCTGCAAATCTCGTTGTGGTCGGCCTCCGGCAGCTCCGAGAAAAATGCCGGAAGCTTCGCGTTCTCGTTGATCTGGGTCTTCCAGCGACGGGCAACCGGAATGGTGAGATCCGCTCCGTAGACGACCGGAAGGCCTCCTTCCATCTGAGAGACGACCTCGGCCGCCTGCGCCCGCAGGTCCTCGATATGGATCGAGAGGAACGTCGCCGCCTCCTCGACCTCCGCCGCGAGGTCGGGGCAGGCGCCGACCACGGCTGCGACCTGCGCGGCGGCGACGAACATGTAGCCCACGGCCGAGCGCGGTTGGAGGATGCCGGGAAGGCCGATGACCGGGGCGTCCGCCGCCCGCGCAGCCTCGACCAACGGCCCGCCGGTGCTGACGACGATCCGGCGAGTTGCAAGCTCC
>DASSXC010000206.1:0-6634 GCA_035704205.1 Solirubrobacterales bacterium
GGAAGCCGATTCCTATCCGGCGACGATCGCGGGCGATCGCAGCTACACGCTGACGACCAAAGCCGGCTTCATCCAGTGCGACGAAGCCGGCTGGCAGGGCGAGCTGCTCAGCAGGCAAAGCGACCTCGAGCTGGACGGCGAATACGGCGGATGCTCGGCGACGGCGCTGAAATATCCGACGCTGGCGTTCGCCAACAGCTGCCGGAACACCCTGCACGTCGACAGCGGCGGACCCCCTCGTGTCGCCCAGCTCGGCATCTCGTGCGAGGAAGGCGTGGACACGATCGAATTCAAGACCTACCTGAACAAAGAACTCAAAACGCTCCTCTGCACGACGAAGGTCCGCCCGCAGCAGGGCCTCGAACGCGTCGCGCTGGAGGGCCTCGGAACCGGCCCGGAAAGAACGGTCTCGGTCGAAACCGAGGCCCACGGGGTCGAATACGAACAGAGCGGCAAAGGCTGCGCGAAAGAAACCCGCACCGACGGGAGCATCGTCAGCGAAGCGACGTTGCAGGGAACGGATCAGTCGGAACAGCAGATCGGCTTGTTCGTCGGCGAGGGCGGTTAGGCGCCGGCGTCGCCGATCGGGTTGCGAGCCGCGCTCAGACCTTGATCGTGATCACGTCGCCGTCCTGGACGACGTAGTCGCGGCCCTCGATGCGGAGCAGGCCGCGATCGCGCGCGGGGGCGTAGCCGCCGCACTCGACCAGCTGCTCCCAGCCGATCGCCTCGGCTTTGACGAAGGCTTCCTGGATCTCGGTGTGGATGGTTCCAGCCGCCTCGAGGGCGGTCGCGCCGCGCCGCAGCGGCCGGGCGACCGCCTCCTTGTCCTCGCCGGCGGTGAAGAAGGTGATCAGCTCGAGCAGGTCGTAGGCGGCGCGGACCAGGCGATTCAGGCCGGAGCCCTCCACCCCGTAGGACTCGCGCATCTCCTCCGCTTCGGCCGGGTCGAGCTCGGCCAGCTCACCCTCGATCCGAGCGCTGACCGCGACCACGCCGGCGCCGACCTCGGCGGCGTGAGAGGCGACGACCGCGGGCGGCTCGGCGTCTCCCTCGTCGACGTTGGCCACGTAGAGGATCGGCTTCGAGGTCAGCGCCTGGAGGTTGGCGGGGCCGTGGGCGGCGGCGTCGGGAACCGGCACCGAACGGGCGGGCCTGCCGGCGGCGAGCGCCTCGACCACCCGCTCCAGCCAGTCGCGCTCGGCGATGGCGTCGAGGTCGCCCGACTTGGCCCCCTTGCTCACCCGGTCGAGCCGGCGCGTCGCCTGCTCGTAGTCGGAGAGGACCAGCTCGGTCTCGATCGTCTCGACGTCGGCGAGCGGATCGACGCGGCCGTCGGGGTGCGGCACGCCGGAGTCGGCGTGGCAGCGGACGACGTGGCAGATCGCATCGGTCTCGCGGATCGAGGCGAGGAACTGGTTGCCCAGCCCCTCGCCTTCGGAGGCGCCTTTGACCAGGCCGGCGATGTCGTGAAAGGAGATCGTCGCCGGCACCAGCTCGGAGCTGCGCACCGTCGCGCCGACCCGCTCCAGCCGCTCGTCTGGCACCTGCGCGATCGCCACGTTGGGCTCGATCGTCGTGAACGGGTAGTCCCCGGTCTGCGCGCCGCCCTTGGTCAAGGCGTTGAACAGGGTCGACTTGCCCGCGTTGGGCAACCCCACGATCCCGACCTTCACAGCGAGAGGGGCACGAGTAGGCCGAGGGCAACGCCAAGTACGGCGCCGGCCAGGACATCGGATGGATAGTGCATCCCCAGATAGGGGCGACCAAGCGCCAGTGCGAGCGCCAAGACGAAAGCGAGCGCCCCCAGCGGCTCCACCCGAGTCATCGCCGTAGCCACCGCAAACGAAGAGGTCGCGTGGGCCGAGGGAAAGCTCAGCGAGCTGGGCGCCCCACCCAACGGCGGCAACCCCTCCAACACCGGCCGCGGCCGCCGAACGATCAGCTTGACCACGTAGTTGAGCCCGATGGCAATCGGCCCCAGCGCAGCACAGATCAACCAAGCTTCCCGGTTAGAGCCATCAAAGATCGCCAGCAAGATCCCAACCCCAACCCAAATCGCCCCATTGTTCCCAGCCCTGCCCAAAGCTTTCGCCGCTCCCTCCAAGCCGGGGCTGTGGCCGGACGTCCGCATGAACCGCATGACCCTGAGATCTAGGTTCTCCACGGCCGCGGAGAATATGGGAGCCAGGGATCTCCGCGGGAGTGCCTCGCAAAGCGGCGCACCGGCGAGAGATTCCAGCCGCGAAGCGGCACCAACATAGTGAGCGGAGCGCCAGCGGAGCGAACCTAGGCACCTCCCGCGGAGATCCCTGGCTCCCCCAACCTCCCGGGTCAATCAGAATCAAGACCACCCCCCATGCCCTTCGTCCCCAACTACACCCACACCCCCGGCCACCACTGCGGCTCGACCGCCCTCCGCAACCTCCTGGCCCACCACGGCGTGGAGATCAGCGAGGAGATGGCGTTCGGCCTCGGCGCCGGCGCCTGCTTCTACTACGTGACGATCGAGGACGCCTCGCCGACGCGCTGGTTCAACGGCCGCACGGCGCGCCTCGAGGAGAGCTTCGACGAGCTGACCGGGGCCGCGCTGGAGCTGCGCACCTTCGAGGCCGGCGACGGCGGCGCCTGGCCGGCCGCCCGCGCCGAGGTCGACGCCGGCAGGCCGGTCCTCCTCCTCACCGACCTCTACCACCTGGACCATTACGGCAACTCGGCCCACTTCCCGGGACACGCCGTCGTCCTCGCCGGCTACGACGAGGAGGTGGCGTACCTCTCCGATACCGGCTTCGAGGAGCTGCAGACGACCCGGCTCGAGAACCTCGACGAGGCGCGCCACGGCGAGCATCCCGCCTATCCCCTCGCCGGGCACATGTTCACCGCCGCCGGCGAGCTCTCGCCCGAGCGCCTGCACGAGGCCGTACCGGCGGCGATCGAGCGGGCCGCCCGCGCGATGGTCGAACCGGAGTTCCGCGACTTCTCCGGCCTCGACGCGGTGCGCCGCCTCGCCGCCGAGGCGGGGTCCTGGCCCGAGGTCGCCGAGGACTGGCAGTGGTGCGCCCGCTTCGGCTACCAGGTGATCGAGCGGCGGGGGACCGGCGGCGGCGCCTTCCGCCTGATGTACGCCCGCTTCCTCGAGGAGGTCGGCCGCCCCGAGGCCTCGCACGCCGCCGCCGCGGCGGCGGCGTGGACCCATTTGGCCAACGCATTCCGCGCCGCCAGCGAGTCCGGGGAGCCGGAACCGGACCTTTGGCGCCAGATCGACAGCGCGGCCAAGCGCGTAGCCACAGCCGAGGAGCTGCTCTGGACCTCTTTGTCCAATCCGTAGTTATCCCCTATGGAGCCAGCGGGCTCCATGGTGTACCGTTTTCAACTGCGGGAGGCGGGTAATTCAAATTTGAAACCCGTCTTTGAGGAGAGGTCATATGAGAGGTTCGCGAAGCCCGCTTGGGCTGCTATCGCTCACCGCCGCATTCTTCGTTCTCGCAGTAGGAGCATCCAGCGCCCAGGCCGAATTCGGCATCGCGGAATGGGAAGTAGTCACCTGTGCAGTCAACTCGGATACCCCGGTCGTCCCGGGTGAAGCCGGTGCTCTCGCCGGCCTGTTCCCCTTGCCCGAGGACCCGAATCAGTGCAACAAAGGCACCTCCGAAAAATGGTACAAACAGGCTGGGGGACACCCTAACTTCGGCGTCACCGACTTCACCCTGAACACGCTCGCCGTGCCGACGGGCTTTCCCGACGGATTCGTCAAAGAAATCGTCATCGACACCCCCGAAGGGTTGGACGTCAACCCAGAGGCGACGCCGGTGAAGTGCACGATCGCGCAGATGGAAGAAGAACCGAAAACGCCCGTGCCCGCGTGCCCCCTCGCCTCCATAGTCGGGTTCAACTACCTCACCGTGGCGACCGAATCGCCGCTGGCTCCAGGTGGATGCGACAAAGTGCCTCCGGTCGGCCCGGACAACTGCGTGGTCGCGCGGATCAAACTCCCGGTCTACAACGTCGTGCCGTTCGACGGCGTGCCGTCGATGGTCGCCTTCCCGACCAAAAACGTCGGTGAGCCTGCGTTCGTCGTCGGCGACCTGGACCCGACCGATCAGCACATCACCTTCACGATCAGCGGAATCCACCCGCCCGATGCCACCCATCCCCCGATCATCGGCTCGCGACTCGTCTTCAACGGCAAAGCCACGACCGGGTTCAAGGAAAGCTACCTGACCCTGCCGACCGTCTGCGGCGTGCCGGAGACCGCCGAACTCCACGTCACCTCGCACGAAGGCGCAAGCGACGCCGAGAGCGTCACCCTCCCGTACACCGCCGAAGGCTGCGGCAAAGCGGAACTGCCGTTCCACGTGGAGCTGGCCGCCTCCTCGAGCGGCTCGACCGACTCGCCGGAACCGGCGACGGTCGACGTGCAGATGCCGGATCAGCTCAAACCGCTGGACCCGGTCGCCAACTCGCACCTGCTGACCGCGAAGGTCACGCTGCCCGAAGGGGCCGGCCTCAACCCGTCCTTGGCAAACGGGCTGACGCCGTGCACCGACGCGCAGTTCAAGAAAGGCACCGACGACCCGGTCGCGTGTCCGGCGTCCTCGCACATCGGCTCGATCCAGGTGCAGACCAACGCGCTCGACCAGGAACTCGAAGGGGACGTGTATGTCGCCGAGCCGAAGAACCAGGAAGCGAGCTCCGGCGAACAGTTCCGGGTCTTCCTGCACGCCTTCAACACCCGCTACGGCGTCAACGTGCGCCTGATCGGTCACGTGAAGCCAAACCTGCAGACCGGTCAGCTCACGGTCGAAGTGCCGGACAACCCGCAGGCGCCGTTCAACTCGTTCAAAGTCAACATCGATGGTGGGGCACGGGGAGCGCTGACCACCCCGAACACCTGCGGCCCGCACACCACCACGGCGAAATTCGTCCCCTGGGCGAGGCAGAACGAAGAGGTGCCGCCCGAAAGCGGCAACCCGCAGTTCAGCTTGACCACGCTGCCCGGCGGCGGGCCCTGTCCGAAAACCCTCGCCGAGCGGCCGTTCAGCCCGACCTACAACGCCAAGGTGAGCAGCACCAAAGCGGGTGCCTTCAGCCCGTTCGAGCTGCACATCGCCCGGCCCGACGGCGCCCAGGAGATCCGTCAGGTGAACGTCAACCTGCCGCCCGGGATGGTGGCGAAGCTGAAGGGCGTCGAGTACTGCCCGGAGGCGAGCATCAACGACGCCGAGGATCGCTCCGGCGCGGCGGAGCTGGACAACCCGAGCTGTCCGGGCGACAGCCTGGTCGGGGCGGTGGACATCGCCGCCGGGTCCGGGCCCGCGCCATTCAAGACCGGTGGCAAGGTCTACCTCGCCGGCCCCTACAAAGGCGCGCCGATCAGCATGGTCTTCGTCACGCCGGCCGTGGCGGGTCCATATGACCTGGGCACGGTGGTGGTCCGGGCGGCGCTCGACATCGACCCCGAAACGGCCGAAGTCCACGCCGTCTCGGATCCCATCCCCTATGTGTTCGGGGGCGTGAAGCTCGACATCCGCTCGATCGACGTCGCGATCAACCGGAAGAACTTCACGGTCAACCCGACGACCTGCCGCCAGGCATTCCAGATCGGCTCGGGGATCTTCGGCGGTGGTGGCAACCCGGCCGACCCGGCACAGTGGTTCGAGTCGAAACCGTCGAGCGACTTCCGCGCCAGCGAGTGCAAAGCGCTCCAGTTCAAACCGAAGTTCTTCGCTCGCATCCTCGGCGGCAAAGGTCACACGCAACGCGCCGACAACCCGAAGTTCCGGGCGATCCTCGAAGCGCGCAAAGGCGACGCGAACCTGCGGCGGGCGGCGTTCATCCTGCCGCGGGCGACGATCCTCGATCAGAGCCACATCAAAACCATCTGCACGAGGGTCCAGCTGGCGGCGGACCAGTGCCCGAAGAACTCGATCTACGGCAACGCCAAGGCGACCTCGCCCCTGCTTGACAAGCAACTCAAGGGGCCGGTCTACCTGACCTCATCCGACAACCCGTTGCCGGACCTGCTGGTCAACCTGAGGGGACAGGTGAACATCCGCCTGCGCGGAGTGATCAGCTCCGAGCACGGCCGCCTCAAGACGGTGTTCTCCAACACGCCGGACGTGGCGGTGAAGAAGTTCACGCTGGTCATGAAGGGCGGCGGCAAGGGGCTGCTGGTCAACACCCGCAACCTCTGCTCGCGGCAGACCACCGGCTTCCTCAACCTGGGAGCCCAGAACAGCAGGCGACTGAAACGGAACAATCTGCGGCTCAACATCCCCGCCTGCAAGGGGGGCAAGAACAGCTAGCAGCAGGCAGGCGCCGGGGCGAGACCTCCCACCCGTCCCGGCGCCGCCCCGTTGCTCGCCCTCCGCTGTGCGTTGAGCGATGGCGGAGGGAACACGATTCCGCGCCATCGCCGGGGGTTTCCGCGCCTTGCCAGAGCGCGAGCTCGGGGACGCCCTGCTCGATCAACCCGCGCTGTCAGGCGGGCGTCAGGCGCGCGAAGTAGGCGAACCAGTTGCCGGAGTGGGCCTCGAGGCTGAGGCCCGCTTCGGCGGCTTGGCGCTGCAGGCTGGCCCGGGTGGTGAAGTGGGGGTCGCCGAAGAGCTCGCCGACGATCAGGCGGCCGTCGGGC
>DASSXC010000207.1:0-2586 GCA_035704205.1 Solirubrobacterales bacterium
TCCAGCGTGGCATCGATCCGCGTCAGCATCTCGTTCAGCGTCAGGCCGAGCCGCCGCAGCTCGTCCTTGGCTGGTGGGACCGGCAGGCGCTCGTCAGGCTCGCTCGCCGAGATCGCCGCTGCGCGGCGGCGCATCTGCTCAACCGGCCGCAGTGCCGCGCCGGCCGCAAGGTAGCCGGCGAGTGAGGCGAGCAGCAGCGCTGCCGGGCCGCCGATCAGGAGCAATGCGGCGAGGCCGTCGAGCGCCTCGTTGCGATCGCCGAGCGAGGAGCCGACCGCGATGATCAGCCGGCCGGTCGGGGCCTCGACCGGGGCGGCAAGGAGTCGCGCGGTCGTCTCGATTCCCGGCAGGCCGGCGCGTTCGAAGAAGGTCGGTGACGCGGCTGACTGGGCAAGCTGGGTCTGGCTCAGCACCGGCCGGTTGCCGAGCTGCGGCGTCGAGTCGACGACCCGCCCTCCCTTGGTCAGGACCTGGGCAAAGCTCTCGTCCGGCTCGATCAGCGTTGCATCGCGCGATCCGCCCAAGGTCCTTTCCGAGGTGCGGGCCAGGGCCGACGCCTCGCTGGCACGTGAACGGAGCCCGTTGTCGATCGATTCGTCGAGTCGGGCTTCCAGCCGCAGGTACAGAAAGAGACCGACGGCGACCAGGACAAGCGCTATCGCCGCCGTGAAGGCCAGGGTCACGCGCAGCCGAATCGGCACGCGGCTCAATGCCCGCCGTCCCGCCGCAGCCGGTAGCCGACTCCGCGCACGGTCTCGATCGACTCGATCCCGAACGGGCGATCGATCTTCTCGCGCAGGAACCGCACGTAGGAGTCGACGATGTTGGAGCGATTCTCGTACTCGTAGTTCCAGGCGTGCTCGATCAGCTGGAACCGGGTGAGGACCTCGCCCGGCCTTCGCATGAAGATTTCGAGCAGGGCGAGCTCCTTGGTCGATAGGACGACCTCGTCGTCCCCGCGCCAGACCTGTCGCGTGGCCGGATCGAGGCGCAGGCTGCCGACCCGGAGCTCGGTTGGCCGCTCCGGTCGCCCGCGGCGGACGATCGCGCGGAGCCGCGCCAGCAGCTCCGCGTAGGAGAAGGGCTTGGTCAGGTAGTCGTCGGCGCCGCGATCGAGCCCGGCGACCCGGTCCTTCACCGCGTCGCGCGCGGTCAGCATCAGGATCGACGACCAGATTCCCGACTCCCTCAGTCGCCGGCAGACCTCGAGGCCGTCGATGCCGGGGAGCATCAGGTCGAGGACGATCGCGTCGTACTCGACCGCTTCGGCCTTCCACAACGCTTCCACCCCGTCGCCGGCGAGGTCGACGGCCATGCCCTCCCGCTCGAGCCCGCGCCGTATCAGCCCGGCCATCTTCGCTTCGTCCTCGACGATCAGCACACGCATGGAAAGTCTGAGTCAGGTTGTTGAGCGAAGATGAAAACAGGATGAACTAAGTCGCCAGCCGGCTCGCTTTCTCATCGTCCTTTCATTCTGCATGCCTATCGTGGGTGGAACGGTCGACCCGAGGAGTGAGCGGTGAGGGCGAAGAACCATGCGGTCCGAACGAGTGCGGTCCTGGCGCTGAGCGTTTTCTGTGCGCTGATTGGAGGGGTCTCGACTGTCGCCGCAATCACCCGGGCTGGACCCCAAACGCCCGTCCCGATCAAGTCGGGCGCCGGGCCGGGATGGCCGGCGACGCTCAGTCCGAGCGATTTCGTTGCCCGGGTCGACAACCCCTGGTTTCCGCTTCAACCGGGGAGCAGGTACCGCTATGTCGGCGTAAAGGGCGAGGCGAAGACGGTCGACGTCGTGAGGGTGACCAACAGAACCAAGCAGATCCTGGGTGTCAGGACGACGGTGGTCCACGATGTCGTCGAAGTAAATGGCAGGCCCGAGGAGGAGACGAACGACTTCTACGCCCAGGATCGTCACGGCAACGTCTGGTATTTCGGTGAGTCCACGAAGACGCTCGACAGCCACGGCAACACCGTCAGCACCGAAGGCTCTTTCCAAGCCGGGGTGAACGGCGACCGCGCCGGGGTCTTGATCCCGGGCCATCCGAAGGTTGGGCAGGCCGCCCGTCAGGAGTTCTCCAAGGGCGAGGCCGAAGATCACTTCGAGGTCCTCGACCTGAATGCCAAGGTCTCGGTGCCCTTCGTGTCCTCACGCCATGCGCTGCGGACCAAGGAGTGGACGCCACTCGAGCCCGAGGTGCTCGACAACAAGTACTACGTTCGCGGGATCGGCACCGTCCATGAGATTGCGGTCAAGGGTCCAGTCGAGTTGTTGGAGCTCGTTTCCTTCCGATCGACGCACGGATGAGATCGCCGTCGCTCTGGAAGAGGGGCGCGTAGCGTTCTGCTCGAGGCCGGTTACTCTGCCCGCGCGGCCGACGATCGCTCCGAGGCTGACCTGGAATTCGGGAGCGTCTGGTTGGTCCCACGCGGCAAACTCTGAGCTCCGTGATGTCGAAGCACGCCACCAAGACCTCGCCAGACCACGACGCGACCGCCGTGCGGGTTGTCGCTCGCGGGAGGGTGCAGGGTGTGGGGTTCCGGGATGCGACGGTGCGACGGGCTCGCCGACTTGGGGTGATGGGCTGG
>DASSXC010000208.1:0-4311 GCA_035704205.1 Solirubrobacterales bacterium
CTTCTTGCGCTGTCGCCGCGAGCCCTGCTCGCGCAGGACGTAGGCGATGTTGTCGAAAACGCTCATCGGGAACGGATTGGGCTGCTGGAAGACCATCGTCACCCGGCGCCGCAGCAGGGTCGGCTCGATCGTCGCGATGTCGACGTCGTCGAGCAGGATGCGGCCGCTGGCCCTGGCGGTGCTGGTCAGCTCGGTGAGCCGGTTGAGCGAGCGCAGCAGCGTCGTCTTGCCGCAGCCCGAGGGCCCGATCAGCGCCAGCACCTCACCCTGGCGGATCGGCAGCGAGACCGATTTCACCGCTTCGCGCTCCGCATAGGAAACCGAGAGGTCGTCGACCTCCATGCGCCGGATCGAGAACTGGGGAGCGCCGATCGAGCGACGCGCGCCGGTAAAGCCACTCGGCGCGCTAGGGGCACCGCCATTGCCGTTGCCGGAGACGGGCGCCACTACCTCATGCGCTGCCTTCGGCTTCTCGAGCTCCAGCCGCCGGATCGGCGGCGGAGGGGATTTCACGAACTCCACGTTCCCACCTTTCGTGCGCGGCGATGGACGACGTCGACGGCCGCGTTGAGGGCCAGCACCATCAGCAGCAGGACGAAGGCCGCCGCGTAGGCTTTCTCTGGCTGGTTGAGGTTTCCGGTCGGCGACGCCTCGTAGACGAAGTTGGTCAGGGTGGTGCCGGCGCCGCGCAGGTAGTCGAAGGGGAACGCCGCGCCTTCGACCGGGGCGAAGTTCTGGGTCGCGCCGAGGAGGACGACGATGATCGCCGTGTCGCCGATGATCCGCCCCAGGCCGAGCATCGCCCCGGTCGCCACCTGCGGGCGGGCCGCGGGCAGGAGGATCCGTCGCGTCGTCGCGATCTTCGTCTTGCCGACCGCATAGGAGGCCTCGCGCACGTGCTGCGGAATCGCGCTGAGGCCCTCGCGGGTGCTGGCGACGACGAGCGGCAGCGCGACCAGCGAGAGCATCGTCGAGGCGGCGAAGAAAGAGCGGCCGAAGACGACGCCTTCGGAGGTGCGGCTGAGGAAGCCGAGCGCGGTGCTGGAGAAGATCACCGTGCCGAACAGGGCGAGGACGATCGAGGGAATGCCGGCGATCGCCTCGATCGTCGATTCGGTGATCCGCGCCAGCGCCGCGGGGCGGCCGTACTCGACCAGCCAGACCGCGACGCCGACGCCGACCGGCAGGGCGATCGAGATGCCCATCACGGCGACGATCAGGGTGCCGAAGAATGCGTCGGAGAAGCCGCCGGTCTGGCTCTGGCTGAACCCGGCCGAGGCCGGCGTGAACAGCATCTCGGGCCGCAGGTACTTGATCCCCTGCACCAGCAGGTAGACGACGATCGCGACGGCGATCGCGCAGAAGAGCAGGCCCAGCACCCAGCAGAGGGCGAGGCCAAGTCGATCGCTCAGCCGCCAGGTTGCGCTGCCCTCCTTCGCGTCCTTGCGAACCGGCGAGGCCGGCGGGCTCGCCGGGGGAACCGGCGGCACCGTGATCGGGGGCTCGAGCGGACCCTCGTTTCCCTTGACCGAGGACTCCATCAGGCCGTCGCTCCGTACTTGCGCATCGAGCGGCGGGCAGCCCAGCCGGCCAGCGAGAACATCGCCGCCGAGAGCAGCAGCACGGCTGCGATCGCGAACAGCGTGCTGTTGGCTGGCTTCGATCCGAGCAGGTCGATGTTCTTGACGATCGTCGGCGCCAACGGCCGCGAGGGCTCGAAGACGAAGATCAGGCCGTCCGCCGGGTTGGGGGCGAAGGCGACCGAGCCGGAGACCATCGCCAGCATCACCGCCTCGCCGATCGCCCGGGCGGTGGCCAGCACCGTTCCGGCGACGATCGCAGGACGGGCGGTGCGAACGGCGATCTTCCAGGTGGTGCGCCAGCGATTGATGCCGAGCGCCAGCGAGCCTTCGAGCCAACCGGGTCGCACCGAGCGGATCCCGTCGGAGAAGATCGAGGTCATCAGCGGCGCGATCATCACGGTGAGGATCAGCACCCCCGCCAGCAGGCTGTAGCCGCTGAGCGAGATGACGCCGGCGACCGAGGCCTTCTGCGACTCGCTGACCAGGTGGTTGCCGATGAACGGCACGATCACCAGCACACCGAGCAGGCCGTAGATCACGGAGGGAACGCTGGCGAGGAAGCGGACGACCGGAGCCAGCACGTTGCTCATCCATTCCGGCGCGAACTCGACCAGGAAGACGGCGACGAAGAGCGAGGAGACGAAGGCGAGCAGGACCGCGCCGCCGGTGATCAGGAAGGTGCTCCAGAGGAGCTGCCAGGCGTGGAAGGTGTAGACGGCGTGGTCGCCGCCCAGGCCGGAGAGGTAGATCAGGTTGATCTGCTCGTCGACGTTGCCCCCCGCCCCGAACCAGGACAGCCCGTTGTGGGCGAACGAGGGCCAGGCGCGAAAGAAGACGGTGGCGATCAGCCCCAACAGCAGGACGACGACGGCGCAGACCAGCGCGCCGAGCAACCGCTCGGCGCGCTGGTCCGGCACACGGGGGCCGTACTCAGGGAGGTACTCGGCCTCCATCCGGCGCTACTTCTTCGCCTTCTTGTTGAAGGCGGGAACGCCGCCGGCTTTGAGAATCGTCGGCGCCGCCTCGGGGCTGGTCCGCGCCCAGTCGATGAACTTCTGCAGCGCCGGGCTGACGCCGGAGTTCGGCACGACCAGGAAGAGGTAGCGCGAGAGCGGGTACTTGAGCGGCTCGACGCTGATCTTCGACGCCTGGCAGGGGACGCCGTTGACCTTCAGCGCCTTCTGGCCCTTGCCCTGCCACGCCAAACCGTCGTAGCCGATCGCGTTCGGGTCCTGCTTGACCGCGTTGGCGACGAGGCCGTCCGAGGTCAGCGCGTTGACGTTCGACGACGGCAGTTCGTTGTTGAGAACCGCCTGGAGGAAGAAGTTGTAGGTCCCTCCATTGGTGTCGCGACCGACCGGGTCGATCGTCGTGTCCAGGCCCGAGCCCGGAAGCTGGTTCCAGTTGGTGAGCAGGCCGCGATAGATGTCGTGGACCTGCTGGATCGTGATGTTGCCGAGCTTGTTCTTCGGGTTGACGTCGATGCAGAGCCCGTCGAGGAACATCTTGATGTAGGTCGTCCCCGCGTCGCTGGGGAGCGGCGTGCGGGCGTTCCCCGCGAACTGGCTGGTGCCGTTCTGGACGTCTTTGACGCCGGCGTTTCCTCCGTTGGCGGTGTAGACGAACTTGACCCTTCCTTTGGTCAGCTTCGTGTACTGGGCAAAGAGGGCCTGCAGCACCGGCTGCATTGCCACCGAGCCCGATCCGATGATCGTCTTGGCACCGGCAGACGCCGGTACGACGAGCCCCAGGAGGGCGATCGCCGTTATGGCGAGGGTCTTGCTTCTCATACGAGTTTGCTTCCTTTCCTGCCGGGTACTGGAGTTTGTTGAGCAACTAACTCGACATGACCCTAGCAGCTTCTGTACTTTATTGACCTCTTTAGTAAAGAAGGCTCCCCGGCAGCCCCGACAATGGAGGATCAATTGCTCAACAGAAGACTGTCCAGGCCCCGCGCAGCGCTTGTGGTGGCGATCGCGGCGGCCCTTGCCGCCGTGGTTGCGGTCAGCCCATCGTTCGCCGGGACCTTCCTGAAGCAGGAGAAGTC
Source organism: Solirubrobacterales bacterium (assembly GCA_035704205.1). GTDB lineage: Bacteria > Actinomycetota > Thermoleophilia > Solirubrobacterales > 70-9 > VRUE01. The sequence continues at coordinate 3,631 of DASSXC010000208.1, forward strand.
CGCGCAGGTCTACCTGACCAGCAAGAAGGCGAGTGGGCTCTACCTGAAGAAAAAAGCGGCCAGCACTCTCTTCCTGAAGAAAAAGGCGGCCGGCAACCTCTACGTGACGAAAGCCGATGCGCCGCTGCAGCCCGTGGTGGGGATCGCGGCGGGGACCGCGCCCTTCGCCGCTTCGGCGACGACGGCCGGCTACATCCCGACCGCCTTCACCTCGTTCGCGACGCCGGGAGTCGCTCCGGCGGTGATCACGTTCTCCGGACAGGCCATCTGCACCGCCGCGAAACCGACGGTCGAGCTCGCCTGCCCGATCCAGATCCTGGTCGACGGGCAATCGACGGGCAAAGTCAACTTCGCCCCCGCCACCGCCAGCTCGCCCAAAATCGTCCCCCTGGTTCACACGGTGACCCAGACCACGGTGCTGGGCAAAGGCGGCCACACGGTTGCCGTCCAGTACGCCGGCGCCGCCAACGTCACCTTCACGCTGAAAGGCTGGAGCCTGGCGGTTCAGGCGTATCCGGAACCGCCAGAAGAGCTCCTCACCGACCCGACTGCCGCAGGGACTCAGGGCGGCGCAAAGACTCGCCAAGGATGAGCCGGGCGCGGTAGTAGATCGCCTCGTCGACGCCGTCACGATCACCGGCGGCGTCGGCGAGCGCTCCTTTGCGAGCGCCCAGACGCTCG
>DASSXC010000209.1:0-3127 GCA_035704205.1 Solirubrobacterales bacterium
CGCTGCCAGCTCGCTGACCGAGCGACCCTCGACTACGTGCGCCTCCACCAGATACCGCGCCATGTCCACAGGAGAGCTCCCCTCATTCGGTGTCTCCTATGTCCTGACACAGGTGTCGCCTATGTGGTGGAACCGGACACCGCCTCCGGCATCCTGGCGGCGGCGGACCGGCGCGGTGCGGTGTCCTCAGTCGGCCGAATAGCGCTGCTATTCGGCCTCCCTGCGTCCTTGCCCCGCTTGGTCCGGCGCCGCCAGGACCTACGCCGGCTGCGGCGCGTCCGGGCTCGGCGGGGCGCCGGCGCCGTAGTCCTCGCCGGAGCCGATCGGCCGCTCCTCCTCGACGTGCCAGTCCTGGCTGAAGCCGTAGAAGCAGGCGACGATCAGGACGATCTGGAGCAGGGCGAGGATCACGACGAGCAGGCCGATCAAGGAGACCGGCAGCAGCGCGTCTTCGAAGCCCGCCTTGTCGCGGGCAAACCAGCTGTTGGCGCCGACGGCGCAGAAGATCGCCAGGATCGTCGAGAGCGAGGCGGCCACCGGGAGGATGCCGCGGCTCCAGCGCGAGACGAGGAAGGCGAAGAGCCCGTAGAGCAGCGCGAAGACGATGCAGAGGACGCCCATCGCGCCGCCGCCGCTGAGCAGCGAGAAGCCGCCGATGGTCACCAGGCCGGCGATCACGGCCGTTGCGAGCATCAGGAAAGCGATCACGAACTTGGTCGTGACCACGTCGGCCTTTTCCCGATTCGGGTGCCAGAGCTCGTAGCCCGGCGTTACCTCTCCTACCGCCACGCCGACGATCATAGAATCTATGAGCGACGGTGCGGCATTGGCCGCTGGTTAAGCAGCGTGCGGGCGTGGCGGAATTGGTATACGCGCCAGGTTTAGGTCCTGGTGGGCTTCGGCCCGTGGGGGTTCAAGTCCCTCCGCCCGCATAGAATCGAGACCACGGGGCAGTGGCCCAACTGGCTAAGGCACCGGTCTCCAAAACCGGCGATTCCAGGTTCGAGTCCTGGCTGCCCCGCTTGACTAGAGGATCGCCTCGGACTCGTGGACGAGCTCGCGGGGCGCCATGGCGGCCTCGTCGCGGGTGGCGAGCGGGTCGTGCTCGGACAGCGACCCGAACGAGATGCCGGTCAGTTTTTCGATCTCGCTCAGCGGTACCTGGAAGGTTTTGAAGGCGCCGAAGGCGAACTCCTCCTCGCCGGGGATCGGCGCGACCTCTTTGAGGTCGTCGATCAGCTCCTCCTGGCTGAGCAGGTAGGCGGTCGCCGAGAGTCCACCCGGGTTTTTCGCCATCGTCACGACCTTCCAGAACTGGCGTGGCATCTTGACCCCGCGGTAGGCCCTGTCGTCGTCGGCGAGCACCGGGCCGGTGAAGACGTTCACCTTGAAGTCTTCGTTGTCGGCATGGTCGAGGATGTGGTCCTCGATCCCGGCCCAGGTGGTCGCGTTGCGGTTGAACTTCTCGTGCTGGGGCGCGCAGTTGGTGAAGTGGAAGGTGTCGTCGTTGCCCCCTTTGGCGACGGCCTCGGAGCTTCCCCAGCAGGGGTCGAGCCGGCGCACGAGGTGGCCCCGGTCGAGTTTGTTGTCCTTGTAGACGGGCTCGCCGGTCTGCACGTCGGCGGGGATGCGCGGGTCGAGCGACCAGCTGTCGGAGTCGCGCTTGAGCCGGCGCTCGGTGGCGCCGTCGATGTTGACGGCGGTGAAGAAGGCGAGCTTGCGCTCCTTGCTGAGGACGACGCTGAAATGGTGGTAGGGGAGGACGTGGGCGGGCTTGCCGTCGCTTTTGGCGGTGTCGGCCATCGTCGCCGCCTCGGCGGCGAGCTCGTCGCTCAGCTCGGGCAGGGGCACGCTCAGCGCTCCGGCGCCGAGGAAGCTCTCGTCGTAGCCCTCGCGGTTGGAGTAGTCGGGGTCGATCGAGACTCCCTCCAGGCCCCCGGCCTCGACAACCGGCATCGCCTCCGGCCCCACGCCGATCGGCGCCGTCGGCCTGTCGGTGACCGGGTTCAGCACCGGCTCGATCAGGGTCTTCGCCTCGCCCTCGAAGGAGAGCCCCTTGAGGTGGGCGACTATCCGGCTGATCCGGATGCCCTCGTTGACGACCCCGCCTTTTTTCACCTCCTCGGAGACTTTGGTGCTTTTGTGGTGGAGGGCGACCGGCTCCCATTGATCGTTGAAGACAAGCGAGCCCGAGGAGCCGTGCTCGGTGTCCGCGTCGTGGTAGACGAGGTTCTCGGTGAAGTCGACGATGCGGTTTTCGCGCAGGGCGACCTGCTTGCGTTCGCCGAGGGGGTGCTGGATGATCGTCACGAACTCGCCGATCACCAGCTTTCCCTCGGCGCCGATCAGCGGGTTGTAGCCGTATTTCGCCAGGGCCTCCGGGCTTGCGTCGACGGCGACGAGGGCGAAGTCGAGCTCTTCGTCCGCGGCGAAGAGCCTCCCCGGCGCAAGCGGCAGGCGGTGAGGCTGGCGCGGCTGGCCGTCGGGGCCGTCTTCGAAGTCGAGCTCGATTGTGCTCGAGGCCGCTGTCTCGGCGTTCGGCAGCACGTGGTGGTTGGTGAGCAGGACAGCGGGTGCGACGAATGAGCCGGTGCCGAAGCCGCGCGGGGTGCGGCCTTCGAAGATGTTGACGCGGCCGACCGCGCGCGAGGCCGCCACGCCGGTCTCGAGGTAGTTGATGCCGACGAAGTCGGGGGTGCCGATGATCAGCTCGAGGGCGTCGCCGGCTTGCTGCAGCAGGTCGCCCTGCGGCTGCTCGCCCCAGGCGTTGCCCCGCGAGAGGGCGGCGGCGAGCACCTGGTTGGGGTCCTCCAGCGGGACTTCGCGGGCTTCGGTCGGGCGCAGCGCCCGCGACCAGTGCTTGCTGAGCCGGTCGATCCGGGCGGCGATGCGCTCGGGGCTGTTCACGCGGGCGATGCCGCCCGGCTCTTCGAGCAGCTTGATGTTGGCCTCGCGCTGCTCGGTGCGCGCCTCGACCCGCGCCGCCGCTTTCTCCGTCTGCCGTGCGGCCTGCTCCGACTGGATGCTCTCGATTACCGCCATCTCGCTAGACCTCGAGCTCGACCCAGATCGCGGCATGGTCCGAAGCTGCCTGTTTTTCTTCCTTCAGCGTTGGCAACATTTTTTC
>DASSXC010000210.1:0-4730 GCA_035704205.1 Solirubrobacterales bacterium
CTCGACGTCGAGGCCGAGGTCATACGCCTGCTCGACGCGCCGGGTGCCGCCGGCCCCGCGATCGACGAGAAGCTGCGCGCCGAGGTGCGTCAGCTGGTCGTCGCCCGCAACGAACGCCGCATGCGCCGCGGCGAGGAGCCGCTCGACGTCGAGGCCGAGATGGAACGCCAGCTCGCGGATTTGTAGGATCGAGTCAATGGCCGGCGACCGCGACAACCTCTACGAGGTCGAGGAGCTGCTCAACCAGCCCGGCACCTACTTCAACCCCCAGACCGAGGTGCTCGTCGTGGTCGACGACTCGACCTCGCTCGACCAGGAGGTCTTCAACCTCGAGGACTACGAGGGCGCCGACTGGGTGCGGATCTCCGACGACGTCCCGGTCGACGAGGACCGGCGCGACGAGGTGTTGGAGCGCTTCCAGACCCACTACCACCCGGGCTCGAGCGGATCCGTCTCGGAGACCGCCCTCGAGCAGGGCGACGAGGAGCTCGACGAGGACGAGGACGGGCAGGAGCCCGGCCGCGAGGACTGAGAAGTCGATGCTCGAAGCCGGCCAGTCCGCTCCTGACTTCGCCCTGCCCGACCAGGACGGCGAGGAGCTGACCCTCTCCAGCCTGCGCGGCAAGACCGTCGTCCTCTACTTCTATCCCCGCGCCGACACGCCGGGCTGCACCACGCAGGCCTGCGGTGTGCGCGACCGTGGGGCCGACTACGCCGCGGCGGGTGCGCGGGTGATCGGCGTCTCGCCGGACGAGGTCGACGCCGTGAAGAAGTTCGCCGACAAATTCGACCTTGACTTCACCCTGCTGGCCGATGCCGACCACGCTGTCGCCGACGCTTACGGAACTTGGGTGGAGAAGTCGATGTACGGAAAGAAGTACATGGGCGTGCAGCGGGCGACCTTCCTGATCGACGCCGACGGCAAGATCGCCAAGGTCTTTCCCAAGGTCTCGCCCAAAACGCACGACGGGGTAGTCCTCGAGGCGCTCGCCGAGCTTGCCGCCGCCTGAACGCCGGGGCTGGCACCACTCACCGCTAATTGCGGCCTTCTTTCCCTTCACACCCCCTGCACGGGGGGAGAACTCTCGTCCCGACAGCCTTGATGCAAGCGATGTCGCAACCATCCGACCATCCCGGCGGTCCAGCCCACACCGAAACGTTTCAGGTGCAATAGTGAAGGTCATGCACGGCGATTCGATAGAGGCGCGGGTCGGCGCCATCGGCGTTCAAGTCGACAAGCTCGAGCAGCGCATGGAGGACAGCTTCAAGGTCGTCGACAAGCGCTTCGAGCAGGTCGACAAGCGGTTTGAGCAAGTCGACAAGCGGTTTGAGCAGATCGACAAGCGGTTCGAGCAAGTCGACAAGCGGTTTGAGCAGTTTGAGGAGCGGTTCGACAGGCGGTTCGAATCCCTCGCGGAGGATCTGCGCGAACATCGCCGGAACACCATGAAGGGCTTCGAAAGCATCGACAGGAGGCTCAACACGCTCAGCGACAACCAGGAAGTCACCAACCAACTGATCGCCAAGGGTGCCGTCACGATGACGGGTGGCTTCATGGCGGGCTTCGCCGGGCTCATCGCCTTGGTCGCGACTCAGCTATAGCCGAAGACGGCGGACTCGAAACTCAGGCGCCGGCGGCAACGACGGCGATGTACGCCGTATAGAGGGCGAACCAGGTGACCACGGCCGGCAGGCCGAAGCGGCCGCGGCGGTGCAGGGCCTCGTAGGCGAGGAAGCCGCCGGCCAGGCCGAGGACGATCGAGAGGGTGGCGTTGCCGCCCAGGTCCCAGTCGGTGAAGATCAGGCCGATTCCGAAGGGGATCGTCGACTGGAAGACCATCGCGCCGCTGATGTTGCCGAGGGCCAGGGCGTCCTTGCCTTCGCGGACCCAGAAGAAGCTGTTGACCTTCTCCGGCAGCTCGGTCGCGAGCGGGGCGAGGATCAAGGCGAGGACGACGGCCTCGACGCCGAGGCTCTCGGCGATGTGCAGCAGCTCCTCGACGAAGAGGTGGGCGCCGCCGACCATCGCCCCGAGGCCGACGAGGAGCTGGATCACGCAGAGCGACAGGCCCGGATCGGTGCGGAGCTCGGCGCGGCGCTCGAAGATCAGCGGGTCGAGCGAACCGTGCTCCTGCACCTCGCCGCCGCCGGAGAGCGTGCGCCTTATGTAGACGAAGTAGGCGAAGATGACGAGCACGCCGACCGGGATCCGCACCGCGTCGGGCGCGCCCCAGGCAAGCGCCAGCGAGAGGGCGAAGAAGACGAGGAAGAAGATCAGGTCGCGCTCCAGGGTCGGGCCGTGGGCATCGAGCTCGAGCCCCTGCTCGCGGCGCTCCCGATAGAGGTAGGCGAAAAGCCCGACCAGCCCCATCGCCAGGGTGGCGAGCAGGAACGGCGCACCGACGATCGCACCGATCGCGACCTGGTCGGCGCCCTCCTCGGCCCCGATCAGGGCGACGATCGCAATCAGCGTCTCCGGCATCGCCGTGCCGACGGCGGCGAGGACGCTGCCCACCGCGCCTTCGCCGACTTCGAGCCGATGCCCCAGCCACTCGACCGCGTTGGTGAAGAGCAGCGCGCCGGCGAGGATCACCGCGAAGCTGACGACCAAGAGGACGGCGTTCATGCGTAGAAGAAGGCGAGGCCGAGGACGGCGTATACGGCGAGTAGCTGAACACCCTCGAACCAGGTCGACTCGCCGTCCTGGGTGACGTAGTTGGCGATCAGGACGGCGAGCAGGAGGGCACCGAGCTCGAAGCCGTTGAAGACGAGCGCAAGCGGCCCGGGGCCGATGAAGAGCGAGGCCAGGACCAGCACCGGCGCGACGAAGAGCGCCACCTGCGCGCTGGAGCCGATCGCGATGTTGACCGCGAGGTCCATCTTGTTCTTCGCCGCGACGAGAACCGCGACCCAGTGCTCGGCGGCGTTGCCGACGATCGCGACGACGATCACGCCGATGAAGAACTCGGAGAGGCCCGCCGCCTCAGAGGCCTCGCTGATCGAGCCGACCAGCACCTCGGACATCACCCCGACCAGGACCCCGGCCACCGCCAGGGCGATCACCGAGGTGCGCACCGACCAGCCCCAGCTGTCCTCGTCCTCGTACTCGGGATTGAAGATGTCGCGGTGGGTTTTGAGCGAGAAGAAGAGGCCGAGGACGTAGGTGGCGATGAGGACGATCGCCACGGCGAGCGAGAGGTGCTCGACGGTCGAGCCGTAGTTGACGATCTCGGCGCCCGGCTTGGGCAGCCCCTGTCCCTCGACCAGCTCGAAGATCGCCGGCATCAGCAGCGCCGCGGCGGCCAGCAACAGCATCGAGGTCTGCACGCTGGCGCTCGTGCGGCTGAAGAGCTGTTTGTCGCGACCGATCCCGCCCGCCAGCATCGCCGCGCCGAGCACGAGCAGGATGTTGCCGATGATCGAGCCGATGATCGAGGCCTTGACCACCTCGTGCAGGCCCTGACCGAGGGCGAAGAGGGCGATGATCAGCTCCGGCGCGTTGCCGAAGGTGACGTTGAGCAGGCCGCCGATGCCCGGCCCCGAGCGGGCCGCCAGCTCCTCGGTGGCGCGGCCCATCAGCGCCGCGGTGGGGACGATCCCGAGCGCCGAGGCGGCGAAGACGAGCGTCGCCGAGCCGCCCGCCAGCTCCAGCGCGACCGCGATCGGGATCAGCGGAGTCAGCAGGTAGGGCCAGCCGTAAGGCCCTCGCAGGAAGCTGCCTAGCGAAGTTGGGATGCGCCCAGCCCTTCGAGCAATCCGCCGAGCCCTTCGCCGCCGCCTTCACCCTGCAACAGGCCGAGCAGTTCGATCGGGTTGACGCCGAGCTTGAGGAAGAGCCTGCTCAGCGGCTTGGCGTCTTCCGGCGCGGCAATGCGCTGTTCCTCGTTGACCCCGCTGAGCTTCAGGTCGAGATCGATTTCGATGCGTTTCGGACCCTTGCCGCGGTCCTTCGGTTCGATCGTCAACTCAGCCGAGACCTGACGCACGATGTCGTCGTTGCCGACGTAGACGTCGACCTGTGCGGACTCGAGCGAGCTGTTCACCTCGTCCTTCGCGTTGTCGATTTCCGCCTGCGAGGGAAGCGGGCCGGCGGCGGCGAGCTGAGCGCGGCAGGCCTGGCTTTCGGCGACCTCGAGCGCGGCGTCGATCGCGCCGGAGACGTCGAGGTCCCCGCTGATCTTGGTCGTGGCGGTGCCGTCGACGTCGGCGCTGCCTTCGTTGGCGCCGTCTTCGAAGAAGTCGGCGACCTTCAGCTTGCCCGCTTCTTCCTGGCAGGCAGCGACGCCGGCGGATCCGGTTTCGGCACCGGCTTCGCCCTGCGCCTGCTTCAGCGCCGATTCGACGAAGCTGAAGGTGGTCGGGTCGACTTCGTACTCGATCCCTTCGTAGTTGACGTAGGCGCTGTTCGGCAGCAGAGTGACCCCGCCGTCGAAGTCGACGTTCTCGCCGTCGAACGAGCCCTTCGCCTTCGCGGTCATGTCGAGCTGCGGCAAGCTGCCCTTGCCTTCGCCCTGGAAGGGTCCGGAGAGGCTGACATCGAGGTTCCCGCCTTCGGCCCCCGGCGCCTCGAGGGCGAGCGTGAGGTCGATATTGCCGCTCTCGATCCCCTGCAGAGTCGCATCGTCGAGGACCGTCTGCGGACTCTCGTCGCTCTTGTCACCGCCCCCTCCGCCACAGGCGGCAAGGACCAGGCTGGCCGCGAGCAGGGCGGCAGCGGCGGCAAGGACGTG
>DASSXC010000211.1:0-3548 GCA_035704205.1 Solirubrobacterales bacterium
CTCGACCGCCTAAAGGTGGACCTCGACGGCGGGGAGCCCGGTCAGCTGCAGGGCATCGGCGATCGCCCGGCTGTAGTGGGTCCAGGCGCCGGCGTTGATCACGATCGAGTCGGCCAGCTCAGGCGCCCGGTGCAGGTATTCGGCGAACTCGCCCTCGGAGTTGGTCTGGAAGAAGATCGTTTCGAGGCCGAGCTCGCGCGCCGCAGATTGAATCCGCTGCTCGAGTTCGCTCAGCGAGAGCCCGCCATAGACCTCGGGGTCGCGTCGCTCGAGCACGTCGAAGTTGACCCCGTGCAGGACGGCGACACGGTTGTGGATGGAGGTCATGGGTACAACTCCAGCACAGCCTCGCGGACGACGTCGGGGTCGAGGATCTGTCCGGTGCGGGGCTTGCCGGGCTCGGAGAGCAGCACGAAGCCAACCCCGGCGGCGGTGCGCTTCTTGTCGCGCTGCAGATGAGCGAGGAGGATTTCGACATCGGCCGATTCGAGCACGACCGGCAAACCGTGCCTGGCAAGGATCGCCTCGACTTCATCTCTCAACAGCGGCGCTTCGGACAGCCGCAGGGCTGCCAGCAGGCCAAGTCCGATCGCTTCGCCGTGTCGGTAGCGCGTGTATCCGCTCTCCGCCTCGATCGCGTGTCCGACCGTATGTCCGAGGTTGAGCACCTCGCGCACTCCGGAATCGCGCTCGTCGGCGGCGACGATCGAGCACTTGTACCGGGCACAGGCGAAGACAAGCTCGTCGAGCTCGTCCGGATCGAGCACCTCGATCGAACGCACTCGCTCCCAAAGCTCACCTCCGGCCAGCAAGCCCGTCTTGATGACCTCGACGAAGCCCGCGGCCAGCTCCCGCGAAGGGAGGCTGGCAAGCGCGGTGGGGTCGGCGAGGACCGCCGCCGGCAGGTGATAGGCGCCAACGTAGTTCTTGCCGCCGGCCGTATCGACGCCGGTCTTGCCGCCGTACGCGGAATCGACCTGGGCGACGAGTGAGGTTGGAACCTGAACGACGGGGACTCCCCGCTGGTAGATGTGTGCGCAGAACCCGGCCAGATCACCGACCACTCCACCGCCGAGCGCAACGACGTGATCTTGGCGCGTCATATCGGTGTACGCGAGTTGGTCCAGTATCTCCACGGCCTCGTCGATGTCCTTTGAGGACTCGCCCGGCTCGACTTCGATGCGAACCGCAAGCGGCTCGATCAGATCCGCATAGAGGGCGCCTACCGTGCTGTCGGTGATGCAAAAGCGCCGGTTCCCCAGCGGCCACCAGCCCGAATCCAAGAGCCCGCGGCCGACGAAGACCGGGTATTCGCCTGAAGCGCTTGCCGCCCAGAGCAGCTTCGTGCCCTCGGGCAAATCACTGAGCGCCCGGATCGACGGCAGGGCTTGACTTGCCTGACCTCGATCGCCCTCCGGGAGGATGACGTCGGCAAGGGATTCGTACAGCGGCGTCCGTTCGGCGTGGAGCCTCTTGAAAGCGGCTGGGTCCTGCGCCAAGGGGCGGCTGCTTTCGCCCACGCGTCCCCAGGCGGTCTCGGTGCCGATCTCGAGCCATACGACGGTGTGCCGACCCAGCGCCTTTCGAACCCGCTCGGAGAGCACGCTGCCCCCACCGAGCGCAATCGCGCCGCTCATCATCTCCTCTAACCGAGGACCGATGATCTCGGCCTCCCGGGCCCTGAACGCCTGCTCTCCCTCGCGCTCGAAAAAGTCCGTGACCGACATCCCCAGCTCGTCCTCGAGCAGTTCGTCCGCATCGGTCGTAGCCAGGCCGACCGCGCGGGCGGCTTCGAGCGCCGAGGTCTTGCCGGCACCCATGAAGCCAATGAAGACGATCGCCTCTGACCTCATGGGGCCTCAGCTCCGAAAGTCGATGCGCTGCTTGTAAGCCCCAACCGCGGCCAGCACGTCGTCGATGTGGTCGCCGCCGAACTTCTCCCGGTAGCAGCGGGCGAGGGTCAGGCAGACCATCGCCTCGGCGACCACGGCGGCGGCGGGAACGACGGTCGAGTCGGTGCGCTCGCGCAGTGCCTGTGCCGGCTCCTTGGTCTCGGTATCGACCGAGCGCAGCGGTTTGGTCAGGGTCGAAATCGGCTTGATCGCCGCCCGCACGGAGAGCGGCAGGCCATTGGTCATCCCACCCTCGAGCCCGCCGGCGTGGTTGGTCTCGCGGTGGTAGCCGCGCTCCTCCGACCAGAAGATCTCGTCGTGCGCTTCGGAACCGGGACGGGAGGCGACGTCCCACGCCTCGCCGATCGCGACCCCCTTCACCGACTGGATCGAGGCGACGGCGCCGGCAAGCTGGCCGTCGAGGCGCTCTTCCCAGGAGATGTGCGAGCCGAGGCCGGGGACGAGGCCGAAGACGCGCACCTCGAAGCTGCCGCCGAGGCTCTCGTTGGCCTTGCGCAGCCGGTTGATCTCCTCGACCATCGCCGCGCTCGCCCCGGGATCGAGGCAGCGCACCGGGTCGTCGTCGACGGCGGCGAAGTCCTCAGGGCCGAGGTCGGTGCGCTCGGGGGCCTTGATCGAGGCGATCTGGGTGACGTGGCTGTGCACGCTCACCCCAAGCGCGGTCAAGAGGCCGCGGGCGAGCGAGCCGGCCGCCACCCTGGCCGCCGTCTCACGCGCGCTGGCCCGCTCCAGCACGTTGCGGATGTCGTCGTGCCCGTACTTCTGAGCACCGACGAGGTCGGCGTGCCCGGGCCGGGGCAGGTGAACCTGATCGGGACCTGCGCCCTCGACCGGCCACGGGTTCATCCGCTCCTCCCAGTTGGCGTAGTCGCGGTTGGCGACGAGGACCGCGATCGGGCTGCCGAGGGTACGGCCGTGGCGCACGCCCGAGCGCACCTCGACGGTGTCGGTCTCGATCTTCATCCGCCCGCCGCGACCGTGGCCGAGCTGGCGCCGCGCCATGTCGCGATCGAGCGCCTCGCGGTCGAGCTGGAGGCCCGCCGGCATGCCCTCGACGATCGCGACCAGGCCCGGCCCGTGCGACTCGCCCGCGGTGGTGAATCGAAAGCGCGTGCTCACGTCCGCAAGGCTATAGGCGCTTGAACGAGTGAAGGATTGATGACCCTATGGCGGTGTCAATCCTTCACAAGCCGGCTAGCCCGCGGGCTGCCCGGCGCATTGCGTCGAGCGGCGGCTTGCGGTCGGTCCAAATCCGCAGCGAGAGAGATCCCTGGCGCACCAGGACCTCGATCCCGTCCACCACCGACGCCCCGCTGGACTCGGCGGCGGCCAGGAGCCGGCTCGGTTGCTCGCCGTAGACGAGGTCGACGACGACCTGCTCGGCGCTGAACCCGGCGGGCTCGAGCGGCAGCTCGGCGAACGGATCCTCGCTTCGCAGGCCGACCGCGGTCGTATTGACGATCAGCTCGTAGGCGTCCTGCCGGGGGGCCGCGACCGGCGCTCCGCCCAGCTCGTCGCAGAGGTGCGCGGCCCGCGGCGCGGTGCGGTTCCAGACGTCCACGTCGGCACCCTCGCGGACCAGCGCCCAGACGGCGGCACGGGCGGCACCGCCGGCGCCCAGGACCAACGTTCGCC
>DASSXC010000212.1:0-12539 GCA_035704205.1 Solirubrobacterales bacterium
GGGGGTGGCTCCGGGGGAGCCACCCCCCGGCACCGCGGAGTGGTTTCGCCGCGAAGCGGCTCCAAATCAACCCCGCCTCCGGCGGGTTTTAGGCTCCACCGAGCCCACCCCCAACGCCTTCTACGACTAACTTGCTGTCCATCAGCCCGGCAGTCTCACAGGTCTCGCGGTCCACCAAGACCCGCCTCCGCTTCCTCCGCCGCCTGGCGATTTTGATCGTCTTCGTCGTCCTGGTGGCGATCGCGCTGAGCCAGTTCACCGAGTTCAAGCGCATCGCCACCGGCATCCTCGCCTCGACGGCGGTGCTCGCCGCAATCATCGGCTTCGCCGCCCAGCACTCGATCGCCAACATGATCGGCGGCGTGCAGCTCGCCGTCTCCCAGCCCTTCCGAATCGGCGACCGCATCTCCTTCGAGGAAGTCGAGGGACGCGTCCAGGACATCACCCTCTCCTACACCTACGTCGACCCCGGCGACGGGACCGCGGTGGTCATCCCCAACCAGCTCCTGGTCGAAGGGGTCGTCCACAACCTCTCAACGGCCGACACCCAGGCCTGAGCCCCGCCGGGGGCGAAGTACGCTCTGGGCATGACGCAGCGCAACCGGCGACGCCAACGCCAGCGACATCGAGGCGGCGTGGGCAGCAAGGTGCTCTTCGTCGCGGTGGGCGTCGTGGTGCTGCTCGCGATCGGGGCAATCAGCGTCGCCTCCTGGGTGCTCGACGTCGCCGCCGACGCACCCTCGCTGGCAAGCTGCAAACCGGTCGAGAAGGGTGGCAACTCGACCATCTACGCCGGCGACGGCAGCAAGCTCGGCGTGATCGCCTCGGATGAAGCGCGCGCCCCGGTCTCGATCGATCGCGTCCCCAAGAGCCTGCAGCGCGCGACGGTCGCGATCGAGGACGAGCGCTTCTACGAGCACGGCGGCGTCGACCCCGAGGGGATCGTGCGCGCCGCGCTGAAGAACCTCGAAGCGGGCAAGACGGTGGAGGGGGGCTCGACGATCACCCAGCAGCTCGTCCGCAACCTCTGCCTGCGCAACCCGGCCCGCAACATCGAGCGCAAGATCGTCGAGGCCAAGCTGGCGATCGAGTACGCCGAGCGCCACTCGCGCCGCGAGATCCTCAGCCAGTACCTCAACACCGCCACCTACGGGACGATCGAAGGCGCCACCGCGGTCGGCGTCGGGGCCGCGGCGAAGATCTACTTCTCGCGTCCCGTCTGGAAGCTCGACCTGGAGCAGGCGGCGCTGCTGGCCGGACTGCCGCAGGCCCCCTCCGAGTACAACCCGGTGCTGAACCCGCGCGAGGCGCGCGCCCGGCGCAACGCCGTGCTGGCGAAGATGGCCGCCCTCGGCTACGTCTCGACCGAGCAGGCGAAGGCGGCCCAGCGACGGGGCCTCGGGCTCGACCTGGACGAGGGCTACTTCGACAAGCGCCAGCCCTACTTCTTCGACTACGTCGAAGACAAGCTCATCGCGACCTACGGAGTGGACACGGTCCGCAGGGGCGGCCTCGACGTCCACACGACGATCGAGCCCCGCATGCAGGCAGTCGGCCTGGATGCGATGCGCTACGCCCTCCCCTACTCCGAAGACCCCTCCTCGGCGCTGGTCTCGATCGACCCGCGCAACGGCCACGTCGAGGCGATGGTCTCCAGCTCCAGCTACGAGGACAGCAAGTTCAACCTCGCCGCCCAGGGCCACCGCCAGCCCGGCTCGACCTTCAAGACCTTTGTCCTCACCACGGCGATCAAGCAGGGGATCGACCCCTACTCGACCTACTACACCTCCAAGCACCTCGACCTCGACCTGCCCGAGTGGGGCCACTGGGAAGTGAGCACGGCGGACGAGGGCTACCTGGGGAGGGTCAACCTGCAGCAGGCGACGGTCGCCTCCGACAACACCGTCTTCGCCCAGCTCGACCTCGACGTCGGCCCCCGCCAGGTGAAAGCGACGGCGAAATCGATGGGGATCGAGAGCGAGCTCGACGGCATCCCCGCCGAGGGCATCGGCGGCCTGCGGATCGGCGTCTCGCCGCTGGAGATGGCCGACGCCTACGCGACCCTCGCCGCCGGCGGCATCCACCGCAACCCGATCGCGATCGAGCGGGTGGTGTTTCCGGGCGGCCGGGTCGAGGAGCCGCAGCGCCCCGAATCGAGGCGGGTCGTGCCCGAAGCGGTCGCCTACGAGGTCTGGCGCCTGCTGCACGACAACATCACCGAAGGCACCGGCACCGCCGCCTACACGGGCTGCCCCGGACAGGGTGGGAAGACCGGGACCACCGACAACTTCACCGACGCCTGGTTCGCCGGCATCCAGCCCAACCTGGCGACGGTCGTCTGGGTCGGCTACCCGCAGTCGAACGCGATCGAAATGGTCAGCGTCCACGGCACGACGGTGTACGGCGGCACCTTCCCGGCCGAGATCTGGCACTCGCTCTACGCCGACGCCGAAGTCCCCTGCGAGGAATTCAGCGAGCCGAAGACGCCGGTGAGCTGGGCGCCGTTCTACGGCTCCTTCACGGCGGCGGCGCCGAGCAGCGGCTCCTCATCCGACGACTTCGAGGCCGAGGACGGAGAAGAAAGCGAAGCGGAGAGACTCGGCAAGGAAGCGACCGGCGGCTATGACCCCGATGCCTACGCGCCAGGGGCCGGACAGGAACCGACGCCGGTGCCACCTCCCCCGCCGGCCTACGGAACGGGCGGCGCGGGCGTCGGCGGCGGGGCCGCAGCCGGCAATTGACCGGACCTGGCAGGGTCAGACGCCGCCGAGTTCGCAGTTACCCGTCTATATCGCGGATAACCGCGAACTCGATCCACGACCGCCCGTTATGGGGCGCGATCGTGGTGCTGGTGACGGGTTTCGCCCTCGCCCCCGTCCTCCTCTCCCACGACGTCTACAGCTACGTCGACTACGCCCGCCTCGGCGTCGTCCACGGTCTCGATCCCTACGTCTATCCACCGGCCGCAGCACCGTTCGACCCGGCCTACGCGCGCGTCACCTGGATCGACGCGACCAGCGCCTACGGGCCGCTGTTCACGCTCGCCACCTACCCGCTCGCCTGGCTGCCGGTCTCGGCGGCCGTCGCGGCCCTGAAGGCGACCGCGGCCCTCTCCGTCCTCGGCACCACCATCGTCATCTCCCGCATCGCCCCGACTCGCGGCGTCTCACCGCTGGGCGCGGCGGCCTTCGTGGCCCTCAACCCGCTGGTCCTGATCCACGTGGTCGGCGGCGCCCACAACGACGGTCTGGCGATGCTGCTGGCCACCCTCGGCATCGCCGCGATGCTGACCGCCCGCGAGTCCGGCGCGGGCGCCGCCTTCGCGGCAGCCTTCGCCATCAAGGCCCCAGCGGCCATCGCCGCCCCCTTCGCCCTCCTGAGCGCCTCGCGAATGAAGCCTTGTGTACCCCAGAGGGGACCCAAAGCTTCTTTCTCGCCCGCGACGCGAATGCTCGCCGGTGCCGGAGTGGCGGCACTGATGCTGGCAACCGCCGCCTACGCCGCCTTCGGCTGGAACTGGCTGGACGCGATCGGCCTTGCGGGCGAAAACCAGCACCGCACCAGCCACATGAGCATTCCGATCAGCTTCGCCCGCCTGACCGGCCTCGACCCAACCCCAGTCCGCGCCACCGCGCTCGCCTTATATGGAGCGCTCGTCCTTTACCTCCTGATAAGGACCTGGCAGGGCAAGGACTGGCTCCGCAACGCCGCCTGGGCCTCCCTGGGCCTCCTCCTGGCAACCGCCTGGCTCCTTCCCTGGTACCTGATCTGGGCCCTACCGCTCGTGGCCCTATCCCGCGACCGCCCCCTCCAGCTCCTCACCCTCGCCCTGACCGCCTACCAGCTCCCTGCCCGCATGCCCCTCTAGCCGAAATAGGTACCCGCCCCCAAAAGAGGGGTTTAGCTGCTCGAACTGCCTGTTTACTGCCCTAAACAGGCACATAGAGGCGGCCACCGCGCCACCCCAGAGGGTCGCGGAACCGGTGCGGGAAAAGACGGCTCCGCAGAACCGCTCGGAGGAGGAGATCGCCGGCTACCGCAACGTCCTCGACACGATCCATGCCAGCGCCCCCGACATTCCATTCAGGCGATCCATCGTCGAGCAGTTCCATCGCGATCTCTACGCGTCGACCGAGGCGCCGGGCGGTCGGTTCAAGCGCTCCCAAAACGAGGTTGCCCGCTTCGACAGGCGGGCTGCGGGACGACTTCTGAGCCGACGCCCGCCGTCCCGCTAGAGGATCTCCGGCGAGTGGATCGGCGTCTCGCTGCGCTCGGGCGTCCCCTCCGCCTCCTCCTCGGGCGAGGGATGGATGACCCCGGTGGGAATCGACCAACCCTCCCGTTTGCCCAGCGCCGTGACCAGCCCCACGTAGAGCAGCTCGACGACGGTGAGCACGCCCCGCACGGCGATCGCGATCAGCGAGCCGAGGGCGAAGCTGCCACCCGGCACGGCGCTCTTCACCGCCCAGGCGAATGCGGCATCGCGGACCCCGAGACCCGCCGGCGCAACCAGGGTGACGAGCGCGGCGACGTAGCCGACCGCCTGCGCCGAGCCGACGGCCAGCACGTCGGAGAAGGTGAGCGGGATGGTGCTGACCGAGCGGGCGACCGAGTACATGCCGAGCGCGACCACCCCCCAGACCATCAGGTAGTAGAGGATCAGCGTGATCACACCGCGCAGCGAGATCACCTCCGGCAGCGGTTCGCGACCGAACGCGCGCAGCACCCGGTTCGCCAGCGGCCCGAAGATGCGCGGGTGCAGCACGGCGATCGCCAGGGGGATCAGCAGCAGGACGGCCCAGCGCAGAGGTTGCCCCTGCAGGTCGGGGTGACTGATCAGGAAGTAGGCGGCGAAGACGATCGCCGAGGTGGCGGAGATCGCCTGCTCGTAGACGATGCTGGCGATCGTCACCCGGCGCTTGACCCCAGCCCGCTCGGAGAGCAGCACCCGCCCCAGCACGTAGAGCACGCTGCCCGGCACGTAGCGCGCCAGCAACGGCTGACCCCAGGCGACCTGCGCCCGCCCGATCCCGATCCGGTAGCCGAGGAAACGCAGGATCAGGTCCCAGCCGAGCGCACTGAGCGCGTAGAACATCGGCAGGAAGACGAAGGCCGGAATCAGCCAGAGGACGTGGAAGTGGACGCCCTTGTCCTTGATCTCGGCCCACTGGTCGACGACGGTGAGGACGAGGAAGCCGAAGATGACGATCGCGATCCCGAGTTGGATCGCGAGGCGCACCCGCTTGCTGCGCGGCGGCCGCGTGCCGAACCGCGCCCCGGCCTCGCCGATCTTGTGTAGGAGTGGTTGGTCCTCTGCCACGTGTGTCGCACCTTAGTGAGGTCGGGGGCTGCCACTGATGTAGACCCCTGGCTATACCCGAAGCGGGGAGAATGGCCGCATGGGCGAGTTCGAGCTGCTGGCGCGGATCCGGGAGCGGTTGCCCCAGGGCGGGCCGCGGATTCGCCTCGGCAGCGGCGACGACGCCGCGATCACGCAACCAGGCGGTGCCACCGCGACCTCGGTCGACGCGCTGATTGACGGTGTTCATTTCTGCCGCAAGTGGAGCAGCCTGGGCCAGATCGGCGCCAAGGCGCTCGCCGTAGCGCTCTCCGACCTGGCCGCAATGGGCGCCGAGCCGGGCGAGGCCTACGTCGTGCTCGGAGTCCCCACGGACCTCGACGAGGACGGTTGCCTGGAGCTGCTCGACGGCCTCACCCGGGTGGCCACCGAGACCGGCACGACGCTCGCCGGGGGAGACGTTACGCGGGCACCCGCGCTGACTCTGGTGGTGACCGTGGTCGGCCACGCGTCAGACGCAGACGATCTGGTGAAGCGATCGGGCGCCAACCCGGGCAACCTGCTCGTCGTGACCGGCGAGCTCGGCGCGGCCGCCGCCGCGCTGCTTCTGCTGGAGCAGCGCGACGCTTCGGAGATTGACCACACCGGGGTGGGGTCGATGTCGGATGCGCTGGTCGCCAGGCAGCTGGAACCAACGGCGCAACTGGAGGCGGGTCGGGCGCTGGCGAAGGCCGGAGCGACCGCGATGATCGACCTCAGCGACGGGCTCGGCGGCGACGCCGGTCACATCGCGTCCGCAAGCAGGGTCGGCCTGCGAATCGACGCCGCCGCGCTGCCGATCGCCCCCGGCGTCGCCGAGGTCGCCAGGGCGGCCGGACAGGACCCGCTGCGGCTGGCGACCTCCGGGGGCGAAGACTACGAGCTGCTCGCGGCCGTTCCCGGCGACCGACTCGACGCGGCCACAGCGGCGGTCGAGAAAGCAGGTGGGACCGAGCTGACGCGCATCGGCGAGGTCGTCGCCGGCGAGGGGGTCGAGATCAGGCTGCCTGGCGGGGGACTTCTGGAGCCGACCGGATTCGATCAGTTGGACTGAACGCCGTCCCGGTCAGCAGGCTCCGCACACCGCGGCGGCGCAGCATCGCCTGCGCGACCAGCTCCGGCTGCGGGCGGTAGGCGCCGCTCTCGACGAGGCTCTTCAGCTGTCGTTGCTCCATTACTTTGCCTCTATCGGCGGCCGGCGGCCGAACCTTAGTTCTTGGTACTCGCACATACGTCCAAGCGTGCCGCGCAGGCATCGGGATTACTCTTGTGTCATGCCCAACGGGTCTACACGGATCTTGCTTGTCGACGACGAGCAGTCGGTTCAGACCCTGCTCAGCTACCCGCTGCGCAAAGACGGCTACCACGTCACCTCGGCGCTCGACGGCCGGGAAGCGCTGGAGCGCTTCAAGGAGGCCCGCTTCGACCTGGTGGTGCTGGACCTGATGCTGCCGAAGCTCGACGGGGTCGAAGTCTGCCGTCAGCTGCGCCGCCACAGCCAGGTGCCGATCATCATGCTGACCGCGAAGGGCAGCGAGACCGACAAGGTGGCCGGCCTCGAGGTCGGCGCCGACGACTACATCACCAAGCCCTTCTCGATGCGCGAGTTCCGCAGCCGCGTCAAGGCGGCGCTGCGGCGCTCCCGGATGGCCGTCGACCCCCCGGACGACGAGCCGATCGAGCAAGCCGCGCTGACCATCGACCCGGCCCGGCGCCTGGTCACCCTGGGCGGCGAGGAGGTCGCCGTCACCTACGTCGAGTTCGAGATCCTCACCGCCCTCGCCCGCTCGCCGGGCAAGGTGCTCAGCCGCGAGACGCTCCTGGAGCACGTCTGGGGCGACTCCGACTACCGCGATCCGCGCACCGTCGACGTCCACATCCGTCACCTGCGAGAGAAGATCGAGGCCGACCCCAAGCAACCCGAATACCTGTTCACGGTGCGCGGCGTCGGCTACCGCTTCAGAGAATGAAACGGATCCACTTCCCTCCGCTGGGCAGCATGATCACGACCGTGTCGCTGTCGATCGGCGCCGGCACGTCGATCCTCCTCTACATCTGGGTGGTGCTGATCGGGGGTCACGGCGACGTCGCCGGCGCCGTCGCCGTGGGTGGCCTGATCGCGCTCCTGCTCGCCCTCGGCATCGGCCTCTACTTCGCGCAGCTCGTCGCCCGTCGCGTCAGGCGAATCGAGGAAGCGGCGCGCAAGGTCGCCGACGGCGACTTCGCCGCCCGGATACCGGTCGACTCCTCGGGGCAGCTCGGCCGGCTCGCCCGCACCTTCAACGAAATGCAGCGCCGCCTCGCCGAGCTCGACAGCGCCCGCAAGCAATTCATCGCCAACGCCTCGCACGAGCTGCGCACCCCGATCTTCAGCCTCGGCGGCTTCATCGAGCTGCTCGACGAGGAGGATCCGAGCCCCGAGGAGCGGGCCGAGTTCGTGCGCACGATGCGGCAGCAGATCGAGCGCCTGACCAAGCTCACCGGCGACCTGCTCAACCTCTCCCAGCTCGACGCCGGCGGGATCGAGATGGCGATCGGCAGCGTCGACCTCAGCTCGCTGGCACGGGACGTCGCGCGGGAGTTCGGCGCCCGTGCCGAACTGCGCGGCTCGCGCCTGGAGCTGCGCACGCCAGACCGGGCGGTGATCGCCGTCGCCGACCCCGACCGGGTGCGGCAGATCATCCGTATCCTGCTTGACAACGCCCTCACCCACACGCCGGAGGGCGCCAGCGTCACCGTGACCATCTACTCCGTCAACCAGCGTGCCGAGCTGACCGTCTCCGATGACGGCACCGGCATCCCCCAGCGCGTTCAGAAACGCATCTTCGAGCGTTTCTACACCGCCGACAGCGCCGGCGGCTCGGGGCTCGGCCTGGCGATCGCGCGCGAGCTCGTGCAGCGGATGGACGGCCACATCGCGATCTCCTCCAGTCGTCGCTTCACCGCCTTCACGCTCGACCTGCCGCTGGCCCCGCCCGGCGCGCCGGCACCGGCTCGTCCCGATGCCGCGAAGGTCACCGCGTGAGGCAGCACAGCGGAGACACCAGGCGGGGGCGCCTTGTTGGTGACACACGCCAAACAGGCGCCCTGATCACCGTGATCCTGCTGGCCCTTGCCCTGCTCGCCGGCTGCGGCGGGAACGAAGGCGGCGGCTCAGAAGCGGGAGGCTCGGCGGGAGGAGAGGCGGCGAAGACGACGACCCAGGTGATCGTGCAGGCGGCAAGCGAGGGCTTCGACGCCGCCCAGGTCTACCGCGAGGCCTCGCCGGGGGTGGTCACGATCCGCTCGATCTTCGACCAGGGGGCCGCCGAAGGCTCCGGCTTCGTGCTCGATGCCAACGGCCGGATCGTCACCAACGCCCACGTCGTCACCAACGGCGAGGGCGAGAACCGCAGGGAAGCGAAGGCCGTCTACGTCGAGTTCCCCGACCGTAACGTGGTGCCGGCGGAGATCGTCGGCTTCGACCCCTTCGCCGACGTCGCCCTGTTGGAGGTGGAGCCGGACGGCTTCGACCTTCATCCGCTGGAGCTCGGCGATGACAGCCAGCTGGTCGTCGGTCAGCCGGTGGCGGCGATCGGCAGCCCCTTCGGCGAGCAGCAGTCGCTCTCGATCGGCGTCGTCTCGGCCACCGACCGTTCGGTCGGGTCGCTGACCCAGTTCCAGATCGAGGGCGCGATCCAGACCGACGCCTCGATCAACCCCGGCAACTCGGGCGGCCCGCTGCTCGACGCCGGCGCCCGCGTGATCGGCATCAACCAGCAGATCGAGACCAACTCCGGCGCCAACGACGGCGTCGGCTTCGCCGTGCCGATCTCCACCGTCAAGCGCTCGCTGGCCCAGCTCGAGCGCACCGGCGGCGCCGAGTACACCTACATCGGCGTCTCCAGCCAGGCGCTCTACCCCCAGCTCGCCGAGAAGCTCGGCCTCGCCACCGACCACGGTGGCCTGGTCGCGGAAGTCGTCCCCGACGGGCCCGCCGACGACGCGGGGTTGGAGGGTGGCGACGAGGAGCTTCGGTTCCAGGGGATTCCCTACGAAACCGGCGGTGACACGATCCTCGCCGTCGACGGCCACGACGTGGTCAGGCCAGACGATCTGGCCCGTTACATCTCGGTCTTCAAGCCGGGTGACAAGGTGACGGTCGACGTCCTCCACGACGACGGACAGCGCGAGAGGATCGAGGTCACTTTGGGTAAGCGCCCGGTCGCCGAACCAACCGGGTGATCGTGAAGCATTGAGGCCCCCATGGGGGCCCGAAGCCTTCACAAGACCTGGACGACGCGTCCGGCCGCCATTGCCTGTAGAACTCGCCGATGCTTCAGGAAGTCACCCTCGGCCAGAAGTCCCTCGCCGACTACACGCACATCGCCGGCAAGGAGCTGAGCGAGCGCATCCGCGAGCTGGCCAAGCCGCTCGAGGGACAGCGCGTGCTCCATGTCAGCGCGACCGCCTTCGGCGGCGGCGTCTCGGAGATCCTCTACACGATCGTGCCGCTGATGCGCGATGCCGGAATCGACGCCCACTGGCACGTGATCTTCGGCAAGGAAGAGTTCTTCAACGCGACCAAGCTCCTGCACAACTCGCTGCAGGGGGCGGAGGAGACGCTGAGCGACGAGCAGTGGGCGGTCTTCGACGAGATCAACGCGATCAACGCGGAGGGCCTGAAAGGCGAGTGGGACACGATCATCGTCCACGACCCGCAGCCGATCGGGCTGCGGCGAGGTGCCGAGGAGAAGAGCCGCAACTGGATCTGGCGCTGCCACATCGACCTCTCCGAGCCCAACCCGGCCCCGATCGCCCGCCTGCAGCCGCTGATCGAGGAGTACGACGCGACCGTCTGGCACATGCCCACCTACGTGCCCAACGGGATGAACGGCAAGGACGGCATCCGCATCGTGCCGCCGGCGATCGACCCGCTCTCGCCGAAGAACATGGCCTTCTCGCCCGACGACGCGGCCTTCGTCTGCCACCAGTTCGGGATCGACGTCGACCGGCCGCTGATCACCCAGGTCTCGCGCTTCGACCCCTGGAAGGACCCGATCGGCGTAATCGACGCCTACCGCGAGGTGACGGCGGAGATGCCGGATGTGCAGCTCGCCCTGGTCGGATCGATGGCGACCGACGATCCAGAGGGCTGGGACTTCTTCCAGCAGACCGTCGAATACGCCGACGGCGACGAGGACATCAAGATCCTCAACAATCTCAACAACGTCGGCGCGATCGAGGTCAACGCCTTCCAGTCGCAGTCCGACGTCTGCCTGCAGAAGTCGATCCGCGAGGGCTTCGGCCTGACCGTCACCGAGGCGCTCTGGAAGGGGCGGCCGACCGTGGCCGGCAACGTCGGCGGCATCCCCCTGCAGATCGAAGACGGTGTCAGCGGCTACCTGGTCGATTCGCCGAGCGAGTGCGCCCGGCGCTGCACCGAGATACTCGCCGACCCGGAGCTGGGCATGCGGCTGGGCAAAGCGGGCAAGGAACACGCCCGGCGCGAGTTCCTCTCTCCGCGGTTGCTGCGCGACTGGCTGCAGCTCCTCGCCGAGTTGGACGAGTAGGGCTTACCAGTCGGGGTAGGCTGGGAGTTCCGATGGCCGACTCCGATCCGCTGATCATCGTCTCCAACCGTGGGCCGGCGCAGTTCGAGCGCGACGCGGACGGCGAGCGCACCGTGCGCCGCGGCGGCGGCGGGCTGGTGACCGCCCTCTCCGGCCTCGTCTCCCACCGCGAGGCGCTCTGGATCGCGTCGGCGATGACCGACGAGGACGTCGCCGTCTCCGAGGAGCGGGGAGGGCCGGTCGAGCTCTCGATCGACGGGATCGAGTACCGCGTGCTGCTGGTCGGCAGCGATCCCGACGCCTACGACGGCTTCTACAACATCATCGCCAACCCGATCCTCTGGTTCATCCAGCATTACCTCTGGGACCTCTCCAACGCTCCCGACATCCGCCAGGAGGAGCGCGACGCCTGGGACTACGGCTACCAGGCGGTCAACCGCGACATCGCCCAGGCGGTGCTCGGCCAGATCGAGGGACGCGAGCGGCCGCTGGTGATGCTCCACGACTACCACCTCTACACCGCCCCGGGGATGATCCGCGCCGAGCGCCCCGACGCCTTCCTGCACCACTTCGTCCATATCCCCTGGTCCCAACCGGACAGCTGGCGCATCCTGCCCGGCCGCATCCGCGAGGCGATCTTCCGCGGCATGCTCGCCAACGACATCATCGGCTTCCACACCCACGCCTACTGCATCAACTTCATCCGCTGCTGCGACGAACTGCTCGAGGTCGAGGTCGACTACGACCAGTGCGTGGTGCGTCATGCCGGCGGCGAGACCCGCGCCCGCGCCTACCCGCTCTCGATCGACGCCGAGCGGCTGCGGCGGGCGGCGGAGTCGGCCGAGGTCGCCCAGTACGAGCGCCAGGTGCTGGAGCGCCGTCGCGAGCACCTGATCATCCGGGTCGACCGCGCCGACCTCTCCAAGAACGTGCTGCGCGGCTTCACCGCCTTCGACACCTTCCTCACCCAGCACCCCGAGTTCCACGAGAAGGTGACCTTCATCGCCCACCTGCAGCCATCGCGCCAGGACGTGCCCGAGTACGCCGAGTACCTGGAGAAAATCGAGGCGCTGGTCGCGGTCGTCAACCACCGCCACGGCACCACCGACTGGATGCCAATCAACCTCAACATCTACGAGAACTTCCCCGAGGCGGTCGCCCGCTACAAGCACTTCGACCTGCTGATGGTCAACTCGATCTTCGACGGGATGAACCTCGTCGCCAAGGAGGCGCCGGCGGTCAACACCCGCGACGGCGTCCTGATGCTCTCCGAGAACACCGGCTCGCACGAGGAGCTGGCCGACTGCGTCCTCTCGGTCAATCCCTTCGACATCCAGGAGCAGGCGGATGCGATCTACCGGGCGCTGACGATGGAGCCGGAGGAGCGGCGGGTGCGCTCGCAGCATCTCAAGGAGATCATCTACTCGCGGAATCCCGGTGACTGGGTCGATGAGCAGTTGAAGGACATTGCTGAGTTGCGGGAGGCGGTTGCCTAGAGGGGTCGGGGTTCCCTCCCTGCTTGCTTGGGTTGGCGTGGAGGGGTCGGGGGTGTCCCTCCTGCTTGCTGGGTTTTTCGCCCCGGAGTTTGCGGCCGTCCGAGATCGGGGTTGGGGCGAAAAACGGACGCCGCTGCGCTGGAGGGACACCCC
>DASSXC010000213.1:0-5301 GCA_035704205.1 Solirubrobacterales bacterium
AGCTCGGCAGCCGTGGCCCGGTCCTCTACCGCCAGCGCCGCGTCGGCCTCGACGGTCGTGAGTTCGAGATGCTGAAGCTGCGCACGATGGAGCAGGGCTCCGACCCGGTCGGCGTCGGCAAAGTCGTCGCCCGCGACGACCAGCGCGTCACCGCCGCCGGTCGTTTCCTGCGGCGCACCTCGCTCGACGAGATCCCCAACCTGGTCAACGTCCTGCGCGGTGAGATGGCGATCGTCGGCCCCCGCCCGACGATCCCGGCCCAGGTCAAGGACTACACGTCGTTCCAGCACCGCCGCCACGAGGTCCGCCCCGGCCTCACCGGCTGGGCGCAGGTCCAGGGCCGCGCCGGCATCCCCTGGGAGGAGCGGATCGAGCTCGACGTCGAGTACGTCGATCGCCGCAGCCTCACCCTGGACCTGCGCATCCTGGCCCGCACGGTCCGCCTACTGGCGACGGGCCACGGCCTCGCCCCCGACTGAGCCAGATGAAGGATTGTGGCCCCCATGGGGGCCACAATCCTTCATCAAGGCCCGTAGGGTTTTGGGTGTGGCCGAGCGACCTGAAGTCAGCCTGCGTCCCTTCGAGCCCCGCGACGCTGCGGCTGTGCACCGCTGGTTCAATAATCCGGAGGCGACCAAGACCCTCATGGAGCAGCGGGATGGCTTCTCGCTGGAGGAAGCCGAAGGCTGGGTGGGACGGGCGATCGACGGCCCCGACGAGGACCGCAAGTACGCGATCGTCGTCGAGGGGTACGAGGAGCCCGTTGGCTTCACCGCGCTCTACGGCCTCTTCCGGCAGACCGCGCCCGAGCTGGGGGCGCTGATCGGCGACGACGTGCGCGGCAAGGGGGTCGGCCGCCGCGCCGAGGCGCTGACGATCGCCAGGGCCTTCGACGAGTTCGGCGCCCACCGCGTCTACGGGCGCATCCCCGCCCGCAACGAGGTGGCGAAGAGGACGGTGGCTGGGCTGGGCTGGAAGCACGAGGGGACGATGCGTGGGCATCTGAAGCGCCCTGATGACGGCGCCGACGACTGCGAGGTCTGGGGAGTCCTGCCCGACGAGTTCCGCGCCGCCGCCGCGGACCTGCTCGAGGAGCGCGAAGCGGAGGGCACCTCCGCGCCCGATTCCTCGTGAACGGAGGGGAGCGGGAACCCGATGCGGCCTTGGTCGCCGAGCTGATCGCCGACCAAGGCGCCGCCGCTGAGAGCGACGAATTCTTCCGCTCCCGCCCATTCTTCGACGCCGAGGGCGTCACCCACACGCTGCGGGTCGAGGCCGGCGAGACGGAGCTCGTCGCGCCGCTGATCGTCCGCGAGATCCCGGGCGCCGGCGAGCGCGACGCGATCTCTCCCTACGGCTACCCGGGATTGGTTGTAAAGAGCAGCGTTCGTGACGGGGGTCTCGATCCGGCTGTTATCGACTTCTCCGCCACCGGGCTCGTCTCGCTCTTCCTCCGCCACACGCTCGCCCCGCCGCCGCTCGTCGGCGCCGTCGAGCGCAACGTCGTCCAGATCGCCGACCCGGAGCTGCCGGCGAAGAGCCGTGCCAGCGACCGCAACCGGATCAACCGCAATCGCCGCGACGGATATACGGTCGAGCTACTGCCCGGACCCGAGACGAGCGCCGAGCAGAGAGCCGGTTTCCTCGTCGCCTACGAGCAGACGATGCGCCGCACCGCCGCCGCCGACCGCTACTTCTTCGGCTCGGCCTACTTCGACCGCATCCTCGAATCGGACCAGAGCTGGCTCGCCCTCGCTTATGCGCCCGGTGGCGACATCGCCGCGGCTTCGATCACGGTGCGCAGCGACGGCTTCCTCCACTACTACCTGAGCGGCACCGCCGACGCCCACCTGCGCCCCTCGCCGATGAAGAACGTCGTCGCCACGCTGATCGAGCTCTCCTCCGAGCAGCAGCTGCCGCTCAACCTGGGCGGCGGCATCGCCCGCGGCGACCGGCTGGAGGAGTTCAAGCGCGGCTTCGCCAACCGCGAGCAGGCTTGGCGCATCTCGGAGATCGTCTGCGACCGCGAGGCCTACGACCGTCTCTCCGCAGGACACGAGCCGGCGGGGTTCTTTCCCGCCTATCGCGCGCGGTACTAGCTGGCGGGTGCGGGCGCCACGGGCGTCGGGCCTTTGACGGCGCCCGTACCCTCGCCGCCGTAGCGGCCCCAGGTCGCTTTGCCGAAGGCGCGGATCGCGTCAAGCGTGATCGCGCCTTTGTATTCGGGGCAGCCGAGCAGGTTGGTCCAGGTCGTCGCCGCCACCTCGTAGGGCATGTTTTCGTTGGGGAAGAGCAGCGTCCCGCCGTACATCGTCTCGTAGAGGCCCTTGAGCGCGAGCTGGTCCTCCTCTGGCAGGTCCGGGCTGTACTGGATCTCCATTCGCCCGTGCTCGAGCGAGTGGACGATGAAGATTTCACTCGGCATCTCGCTGTAGGCGCCGTCCGCCTCCTGGTAGGGCGCTTCGGCATGTTTGCCCGAGGTCGGCGGGTTGGTCTTGTAGTCCGGAACAGGCGCGCTGGGGGAGATGTGCTGGTGGCCCTCGTCGGGGAGTTCGAGGCGAAGTTTGCAGCCAGCCTGTTTCGCCGCCTGTTTCACATCCGCCACCTTCACTTCCGGCGGCGGCGTCCCCTCGCGTTCGTCGGGCTTGACGCCGTTGGTCGATCCGCTCGCCTGGTTGATGTGCGCTTCGGCCTCACCACCGCCGCCCGAGGAGGAGATGGCGACGACGATTCCGACGACGACGAGGAGGCCGATCACGCCGGCGACCGCGTAAACAGCGAACAGGCGTTTTTTCTCCGACTTCGCCTGGCTGGACTCGCGTTCCTGCCGGGCCTGGCGGAGTCGCTCCCTCTCTTCCTCCCTGCGATTGGCCATATCGAGGTCCCTTATCCTGCCACAGGAGCGGCGTTTCGGCCGTTTCCGTTGGTGCCAGGGGGCACGCTGGGCGCGTCCGTCCAGACCTCCTCGAGGAAACGCGCCAGCTCTTCGTTGAGGCGCTTCGGCCGCGTCCTCCACTCGAAGATCGAGTTCGCCTCGACCAGCCGCGCCCTCCGCAGCTCCTCGACCAGCATCCCCGAGTCGCTGAAAGGGTGCAGGGGATCGCGCGGGTGCCCGACGATCAGAGCCGGCTGCTCGATCAGGCGCCGCTGCTCGCGCGGCGGGGCGGTCTCGCCGAGCAGCAGTCCCTCCAGCACGGCGATCGACGGGCCCGGGCGCCGCCGCGCCCAGTCGAGGCCGATGTCGAGCAGGTGGTTGGTGCGCGGCACCAGCGAGGCGAGCCGGGAGCTGAGCTCGATCGCCGGCCGTCCCACCCGCAGCCCGAGGAGGACGGGGGCGAAGATCGCGGCGACCGCGGCCAGCGCGTTGTCGAGCACCGGCATCTCGATGAAGAGCCCTTCGACCCTGTCCGGGTGGCGAACCGCCAGCTCGAGCCCCACGTTGGCGCCGAGCGAGGTACCCCCGACGATCGCCCGCTCCAGCCCGAGATGGTCGAGCAGGGCGACGATCTGCTCGGCAAACAGCGGCATCGAGTAGAGGCGCAGATCGTCGGGCTGGTCGGAGCGCCCGTGGCCGAGCAGGTCGACGCAGATCACCCGGTTGCCCCGCCTCGCCAACGCAGGTCCGAGCCGCTCGAACATGCGCCGGTTCATCAAAAGGCCGTGGACGAGGACGAGCGGCCGCTCTCCCTCGCCGTACTCGTCGTAGCCGATCCGGTGGCCCTGGTAGCTCAGCGTTCCCATGGCCTCGCCGCCTTCAGCGCCCCGAGCACCGCCCGCGTCGCCGGCGCCCGGTTGAGCGCGTAGAAGTGGATGCCGGGAACCCCGGCGACCAAGAGCTCGGCGCACTGCTGCGCCGCGTAAGCGATCCCCAGCTCGAACTCCGCCTCCTCGTCCCCGCCCGCGGCTGCGAACGCCGCCTCCAGGGGCGCCGGGATCGAGGCGTCGCAGAGCTCGCATATCCGCTTCGTCTGGGCGAAGCTGGCGACCGGGATGATGCCGGCCAGGATCGGCACGTCGATCCCCTTCCCCCGTGCCGCCGCGACGAAGTCGAAGTAGACCTGGTTGTCGAAGAAGAGCTGCGTGATCAGGAACGAGGCGCCGGCGTCGACCTTGCTCCTCAGGTAGTCGAGATCGGTGTCGAGGTCCGCCGCCTCGGGGTGCACCTCGGGGAAGCAGGCGCCGCCGACGGTGAAGTCCCAGCGGGAGCCGATGAAGGCCGCCAGCTCGGCGGCGCTGCCCAGGCCGCCCGCGGGCTGGACGAAGTCCGGCTGACCGCGCGGCGGGTCGCCCCGCAGGGCGAAGACGTTCTCGATCCCGGCGCCGGCGATGCGGTCGAGCGTCACCGACAGGCCCTCGGTCGTCTCGCCCACGCAGCTCAGGTGGGCCATCGTCTCGAAACCCAGCTCGTCCTTCAGCGCCGTGGTGATCTCAACCGTGCCGTCGCGGGTCGACCCGCCCGCCCCGTAGGTGACCGAGACGAAGTCGGGCTCGAGCTCGCGCAGCGAGCGCGCCGTCGCGTAGAGCTGCTCGGTCGCCTCCTCCGTCTTGGGAGGGAAGAACTCGACCGAGAAGACGGGCCGCCGCGAGTCGAGGATCTCGTCGATGCGCATCCGCTCAGCGTAGCCTGCGCGGTGCTAGGCGGAGGTTCTGGCGCGGTTCACCCGTTCCTGGAAATAGGCCTGGATGTCCTCCAGCCGCTTGCCCTTCGTCTCCGGCACCAGCTTCCAGCAGAAGGCGAGCGTGAGGATGCCGATCGCGCCGTAGAACCAGAAGGCGCCGCTGCGGCCGAGCGCTTCGATCAGCAGCAGGAAGGTGAGCGAGACGATGAAGTTGAAGGTCCAGTTGGCCATCGTGCCGATGCCGGCCGCCTTGCTGCGCACGCCCAGCGGATAGATCTCGGCGTTGAGCAGCCAGAAGATCGGCCCGAGGCTGATCGCGAAGGAGGCGACGTAGACCATCAGGCTGGCGATCGCCAGGGCCGAGTCGAAGGTGCTGGTGCCGCCGCCGACGAAGGCGAGACCGAGCGTGAACAGGGAGATCGTCATGCCCGAGACGCCGACCATCAGCAGCGTCCGTCGCCCCGCCCGGTCGAGCAGGCGCATCGCCACCAGGGTCATGCCGACGTTGATCACCCCGACCCCGACCGCGGCCAGGATCGCCCCCGCCGAGGAGTCGATCCCGGTGAATTCGACGATCGTCGGCGCGTAGTAGATGACCGTGTTGATGCCGGTGACCTGCTGCAGGATCGCCAGGCCGACACCGACCACCAGCGCCGCTTTCACCACCGGCTGCAGCAGCTCG
>DASSXC010000214.1:0-6851 GCA_035704205.1 Solirubrobacterales bacterium
TCAGCTTTCCCCCCTCACCGGAGAGAGTCGCCTCAACCATCTGCACACTCCGCCCCGGCCGCACAACCTCAGCCTCAACCCGCACCGGCCCAATCGGCACGGGCCTCAAGATCTCCAAGGTGACCCGCGCCACCTGAAAGCCATCAGCACCAGCACCATCGGCCCTTTCGATCTCCCGCCCCAGCAAGGCCGACGGCGGCCCAGCATGCTGCGCCTGGGGGTCCCAAGGACCCCGCGTCAGCTCCGTGGCGACGAAGCTGTTGACACCGTCTGACTCGTAGAACGCCGCGGGCATGGGCGAGGCATCGTATGAAGCGGGGGCGGGGGCTGCCGCGAGAGTGCCTCCCCCCGGCACCGCGGAGTGGTTCTGCCGCG
This sequence comes from Solirubrobacterales bacterium, assembly GCA_035704205.1. Lineage (GTDB taxonomy): Bacteria > Actinomycetota > Thermoleophilia > Solirubrobacterales > 70-9 > VRUE01. The sequence continues at coordinate 376 of DASSXC010000214.1, forward strand.
AAGCGGCCCCAAATTAACCCCGCCGCCGGCGGGGTTTAGGCACTCTCGCGGTAGACCTCGTCGCCGCCACTGGACACCCTCCGTAACCTGAAAGTTAATCCCGCCGCAGGCGGGATTTAGGCACTGACGAGGTGGCCCCCGACGCCGCTCGGCTGGACACCCTCCGTAACCTGAAAGCAGAGAGAAAGGAAGGCATGGCCGAGAAAGTCCAGAAGTCCGACGCCGAGTGGCGCGAGCAGCTGACGCCAGAGCAATACGAGGTGACGAGAAAGGCCGGCACCGAGCGCCCCTTCACCGGCCCCTACGTAAACGAGAAGAGCAAAGGCATGTACCGCTGCGTCGGCTGCGGCACCGAGCTGTTCTCCTCCGACGCCAAGTTCGACTCAGGCACCGGCTGGCCAAGCTTCACCGAGCCGGCCAACCTCGAGCACGTCGAGCTGCGCCCCGACAACAGCCTGATGATGCGCCGCACCGAGGTCGTCTGCAAACACTGCGACGCCCACCTCGGCCACGTCTTCGACGACGGCCCCGGACCGACCGGCCAGCGCTACTGCATCAACGGCTGCGCCCTGCAGCTCGACCGCAGCGAGAACGAGTAGCTACGAACCGACAGCGCCGAGGTAGCTGAACTTGACCGCGAGCGCGACCGCCTCGGTGCGCGTGTCGACTTCGAGCTTTTTGATCGCGTTGCGGACGTGGGTGTGGACGGTCGCCGGACTGAGGCTGAGGCGTTCGGCGATCTCTTTGACCCGCAGGCCCTCGGCGAGCAACTCGAGGATCTGCCGCTCCCGCGGCGAGAGGTGGAGCAGTTTCTCCACCTCCGAGGGCTTGCCGCCGGCGAAGTCGCCGCCGAGGAAGGTGCCGCCGCCGGTCACCGCTTTGACCGCGCGGGCGATGTCCTCGGCCGGCGCCGACTTGAGCACGTAGCCGGAGGCACCGGCCCGCAGCGCCAGCGCGAGCAGATCCGGCTGGGCGTGCGCGGTGAAGACGATCACTTTGGTCCGCGGGCGAACCTTGAGCACCTCCTTGGTCGCCTCGATCCCGTCGCGTTTGGGCAGCTCGACGTCGATGATCAGGACGTCGGGCTCGAGCTCTTTGACCACGTCGACGACATCGCGTCCATCCGCCGCCTCGCCGACGATCTGCAGGCTGTTCGTGCCCGCCATCCGCGATTTGATCGCGTCGCGGACAATCTCGTGGTCATCGCAGAGGACGACGCGCTTAGCGTCGCGGAGGCTGGCACTCATCGAGCAGGAATCCTTTCAGGACAGCCATATGAATACAAAATATTGGGTAGCGTGAATCCGCCTTCCCGATCTTGGCGGTTCTCAATCAGCGCGATTATCGTTCGTCCCACGGCTACGGCAGTCCCATTCAGCGTGTGCACGGCTTGGATTGCTTCGTTATCGGCAGGTCGATACCTACAACTGAGGCGCCGCGCCTGATAATCCGTCGTGTTCGAGCACGAGGTCAGCTCGCGGTAGCGTTCCTGGCTGGGGATCCACGCCTCGCAGTCGTACTTCTTCGCCGCCGGAGCGCCGAGGTCGCCGGCGGCGACGTTGACCACCCGGTAGGGAATCTCCAGCTCGCCGAGGATCCGCTCCTCGATCGCCAGGAGCCGCTCGTGCTCGGCCGCCGACTCGGCGGGCTCGACGAACGAGAACATCTCGACCTTGTCGAACTGGTGGACGCGGAAGATGCCTCGCGTGTCGCGGCCCGCGGCGCCGGCCTCGCGGCGGAAGCAGGTGGAGAAGCCGGCGTAGCGCAGGGGGAGCTGCCCGGCGTCGAGGATCTCGTCGGCGTGCAACCCGGCCAGGGCGACCTCCGAGGTGCCCACCAGGTGGAGATCGTCCTTCGGCACCTCGTAGATCTGGTCGCGGTCGCCGGGCAGGAAGCCGGTTCCGTAGAGGGCCTCCTCGCGAACCAGGACGGGGGGCACGACGGGCTCGTGACCCTCGCCGCGGACGAGGTCGAGCGCGTAGCGGACGAGCGCCAACTCCAGCAGGACCAGGTCGCCCTTCAGGTAGGCGAAGCGCGAGCCGGAGAGCCGCGCCGCGGACTCCATGTCGATCAGGCCCAGCTCGGTGCCGATCTCGAGGTGGTCGCGCGGCTCGAAGTCGAAGCTCGGCCGCTCGCCCACCTCGCGCAGCACGACGGCGTCCTCCTCGGTCATCCCGTCGGGGGCGTCGGGATCGGGAAGGTTCGGCAACCTCGCCGCGACCTGCTCGAGCTCGGCGTCGACCTTCTCCAACTCCGCTTTGCCCGCCTCGATCCGATCCTTCAGCCTCCCCACGTCCGCCATCAGCTCGTCCGCGCCCTCGCCACGCTGTTTCGCCTCGCCGATCTGCTTGGAGAGCGTCTTGCGCTCGGCCTGGGCACCCTCGATCTCGGGCAGCAGCTCACGCCGCCGCGCGTCGAGCCCGAGCAGGGCGTCCACGTCCTCCGCGGCGCCCCTTCGAGCCAGCGCCGCCTTGACCCGCTCGGGGTCGGAGCGGATCAGCTTCAGGTCGAGCATCTCGGGCTCCGGCTAGGGCGTGGGCTTGCTGCCCGGGCGCGGCGATTCTTCGGCTTCTGAGCCCGCGTACTTGGCGACGAAACGGGCGAGCTCTTCGGCATCGTCGCCGACGACGATGTTCTGCGGCATGATCGCCCCCGAGAAGCCGCCGTTCTGGATCGCGAAGAGAGCATCGTCGTAGGTCTCGGTTCGCTGGTCGAGGTTCGGACCCTGCGTGCGCACGCTGCGGTTCCCGCTTCCCTGCGTGCCCGCTGCGCTCAGCGTGTGACAACCGCTGCAATGGGTGGCGAAGAGAACGGCCCCGTTGTAATTGGGGTCGTCCTCGGAGACCGCGAGACCCTCTTCGCCGAAGCCGCAGGCGGCGAGGGCAAGCGCGGCCACGAGGGCCAGTGCGATTGCAAGTAGGGGACGCACGCGGCGCGCATCATATTGTCCCGCCCAGCTATGAGTCCGCCCGACCCCGCCAGCTTCCGCGCCGCGATGGGGATGCTGCCCACCGGCGTCACCGTCGTCGCCGCCTCCGGACCGGACGGGCCGGCCGGCGCGACCGCCAACGCGGTCTGCTCGCTCTCGATCGAGCCGATGCTGATGCTGGCCTGCCTGGACCGCGGCTCGCGCACCCTGCTCGCCGTTCAGGCGGCCAACCGCTTCGGGATCAGCGTCCTGCACTCCGGTCAGGAGCGAATCGCCCGCTCCTTCGCCACCAAGGCGCCGGTGGCCGACAAGTGGGCCGGCGTCGCCTGGCGCGAGCACGACGGCATCCCCGCGATCGACGACGCCCTCGCCTTCGTCGCCTGCGACCTGCGCGACGTGATCGCCGGCGGCGACCACGTGATCGTCACCGGCGAGGTCACCGCTTTGGAGACGAGCGAGGGAGACCCGCTGGTCTTCCACGGCGGCGAGTACCGGCCGCTGGGCTGAGCCTGCGGCCTTCGGCGCAGCAGACAACTCACTTCCAAACAGTACGGTACAGTATTCGCCCTGGTTTGGAAGCCAGGAGGAGAGATTTATAAACTTTAGTGTTTTTAAGAGTGGGGGATTGTGGCTGCTTGCATGCATCGGCCTGGTTGCGCTTGCGCTGTTGCCGGCGCCGACCGCACTCGCTCGCGTCACGGCCAACGATCCACCCCCTGGCATCGCTCCCCCCTTCTCCCCGCTGCTGGCGGAAAGCTCGAGCGACACCAGCGTCGCAGTCGGCCTCACGGTCGCCCGAACGGACCCTGTGCGCCCGACGCTCGACCTGCGGGGGAGGAGCATCGACCGCAACGAACCGGAGGCCTACAAAGTGGATACCCATGTCTCACGCCTCCCCTGCCCAGGCGAATACCGCTTTCATGCCGGCACGGAGGACACCAGCAACGGGAACAGCTCGTCCTATAGCGCTCTGCTCAGGCTCTTCGACGGATCGACCCGGCCGGCCGGGGCACGCTGCGGGAGCAAGCCCCCTCCGCTGCCTGGCCGGATGAGCATTCGCCTGCAGGACCAGGTCAACAGGCTCTTCGTCATCAAGGGGGGTCGGTCCAACGGCGGCGCGTTCGAAGGAAGCCTCTCCCTCTCTTCCCTTCCGGCGTGCGACAAGACCTACACCCTGGAAGCCACGCTGGCCCTGAAGGACTGGAGCCGCAGCGCCGAGTTCAAGGTGCGGGCGATCGAGATCCACTCAACCTTGCAGCGCAGGCCAGTCGAAGACAAGCGATGCTGAATGAGCGCGGTCGGCAAATCACGATCGGTTCCCTGCTGCTGACGATCGGCCTGCTCGGCCTCTTGTCCCATGGGTCGATGGAGTTCGTGCGGCACACTCATCCCGATGTGGAGGGCGATGTCTCCAACGTCGCCGGCACCGTGCAGATTTCGGTCGAATGCGAACAGGCGGCGGCGGTGACCAGCGGCGAAGCCCTGCCGCTCGACCTGGGCTACATGTCGCCCGACACGCAGATCTTCGTCAGTGTGCTGAGCTCCGATCAACATCCCGCCTGGGACATCGAGCTGCGCAGCAACGGGGACACCTTCTTCGAGGACAGGCAGGGAAACGCCAAGACGCCCCTGGCCCCACGGACGGACGCGAACGCGATCGTCTTCGCCCGGGCGTTCACCGCCGGGGGCGAGGAGGTCGGCTCGATCGGATGCCAGGGTCTCGACGTCGTCTCCAGGAGAGAGGTCCCCGACTATGTCCCAGCTTCCGCCGAGAAGGAGGCCCCCAGGTCGAGCGCGGATGAATCCCCCTTCAGACCGCGCCACTCTCCTTACGAGCAGATCGATGCGCTCGGGCGCTGGTCGCCGCTGGTCCTCGCCGTGCTGGGCGTCATCGCAGCGGCCACCGCTTCGCCGGTCCGGCGCTTGGCCTGGTCGCACAAGGGGACCCTGGCCACCGGCGCGCTGGCGATTGTCTCTGCGGGGCTCTTCCAGGTCGCCGCTTTGCCCACGTTCCTGATGCTCACGGGGTGCGCGCTGCTCTTCGCGGTCGCGGCTTTCCTGATCCTGGGCGAGCCGAGGACGCGGCGGCTGCTCCCCTGGCTGGACTAAACGCCAAGCGGGAGGGCGGCGCCTTCGAACTTGCACTTACCCGCCATATACGCGGGTAAGTGCAATCTCATCCTCAGAACGCGCCGCTGGTCCCCGCGGCTCGCAGGCCGAGGAAGAGGATCACGCCGCAGCTGACGGCCATGATTCCCATCTCGCGGCGGACTATGGCAAGGGCCAGGGCCTGCTGGTTCTCCGCCGGGAGGGACTCGAAGTCGAGGTCGCCCAGCTCGCGCTGGGCGGCGCCGGCGCGGGCGCCCTCGGCGAGGAAGGAGACGACCAGCGGCAGGATGCCGTAGAGGTAGTGCAGGCTGTCGTCGGGTTCGTGGTCGGTCATCACCAGCAGGCCGCCGAGCAGGGCCTGCAGGAAGACCGCGGCCTGCGCCGAGCGCAGCAGGTACCAGAAGGGAACGGAGGAACGGTTGCGCAGCCAGGCAATGCCGCCGACGGCGAAGGCGGCGAGGTTGAGGGCGATCAGCGCGCAGCCGACGACGAGGTGGACCTCCGGCATCGTCTAAATCCGCCCGAAAGGGTCGGGATTCCGCTTGCTGATGCGGAAAATCACTATGTAGCAACTTGTCACAAGGTGGGTGTATAACAGCGGTTGCAGGCGACACGGCCGGGCGCGAGGCGCCCCACCGGAAACGCCGCCGCGGAACCCTCCCACCCCAATGCTCAAGTCCTATCTACCGATACTGGTCTTCGCCCTGCTCGGCCTCGGCGTCGGCAGCGCCTTCGTGATGCTCAACCACCTGATCGGCCCGAAGCGGCCGAAGAGCCCGACCGCGGCGAGTCGCCGCCAGGGCGAGCCGTACGAGTCCGGCATCCCGGTCGAGCCCTCGGGCGGGATGCGCTTCGGCGTCACCTTCTACCTGATCGCGATGCTCTTCATCCTCTTCGACATCGAGGTCGTCTTCCTCTTCCCGATCGGCGTGATCCTCAAGGACGCCGACAGCCTCTTCGTGCTCGGCGAGCTGATCCTCTTCGTCGTCCTCCTGCTCGTCGCCTTCGTCTACGTCTGGCGGAAGGGGGCACTGGATTGGAGGTAGAGCGACAGACGATGCGCGAGCGGCAGCTGCGCGCCCGCGACATGCTGCGCGGCGACCTCGAGGGCGAGGAGCTGCAGCGCTACGTCGAGGAAAAAGTGGTGATGACCAACTTCGAGAAGATGCTCGGCTGGGCGCGGGCCAACTCCTGCTTCCCGCTCACCTTCGGCCTCGCCTGCTGCGCGATCGAGGCGCCGATCTCACTCGTCACCGCGCGCTACGACCTCGCCCGCTTCGGCGCCGAGGCGCTGCGGGCCTCGCCCCGCCAGGCGGACATGATCATCCTCTCGGGCCGGGTCTCGATCAAGATGGCGCCGGTCGTCCGCCGCCTCTACGACCAGATGCTGGAGCCGAAATGGGCGATCTCGATGGGCGCCTGCTCCTCCTCGGGAGGC
>DASSXC010000215.1:0-6453 GCA_035704205.1 Solirubrobacterales bacterium
CTGAGCCAGCCCAACGTCGACGTCGTCCCCCACGCCGTCGAGGAGGTGCGGCCGCACGGCGTGGTCGGCGCGGACGGGGTCGAGCGGGCGGTCGACACGATCATCCTCGGCACCGGCTTCACGATCACCGACCTGCCGATCGCCGCGCGGGTCCGCGGGCGCGAAGGACGCAGCCTCGACGAGACCTGGCAGGGCAGCCCGACCGGCTACCTGGGCAGCGTCGTCCACGGCTTCCCCAACTTCTTCGTCCTGCTCGGGCCCAACATCGGCAACGGCCACTCCTCGGCGATCCTGCTCGCCGAGACCCAGATCGGCTACATGGTCGAGGGGCTGCGGGCGATGTCCCGCGGCGACCTGGCCAGCGTCGAGGTCCGGCCGGACGTCCAGGAGCGCTTCAACGCCGAGGTCCAGTCCCGCCTCGCCGGCACCGTCTGGAACGCCGGCGGCTGCATGAGCTATTACCTCGACGCCAACGGCCGCAACAGCACGATGTTCCCGGGCTCGACCTTCGAGCTGCGCCGCCGCCTCGGCCGCTTCGATCTCGCCGACTACGCGACCCGCGTCCCCGAAGCGGAGCCGGCCACGGTCTGATGGGCTTCGCCGGGAAGGGGCGGGCGCGGCTGATCCGGGCCGCCGAGCCCCTCGTCAATCCCCCCTCGGCAATCGACGAGGGGGAGCTGCGGGCGGCCGTCGCCGGCAAGGTCGCACTCATCACCGGCGCCTCCTACGGGCTCGGCGAGGCGACCGCCCGCCGGCTCGGAGCGGCGGGGGCGACGGTCCTGCTCACCGCCCGCTCGGGGGAGCGGCTGGAGGAGATCGCGGCCGAGATCCGCGCGGCGGGAGGCGATGCGCACGTCCACGCCGCCGACATGACCGACACCGGGAGCGTCGAGGCGCTCGCCGAGTGGGTGCTGGCGGAGCACGGTCACGTCGACGTCGTGGTCAGCAACGCCGGCAAGTCGATCCGCCGCTCGCTCGAGCTCTCCTACGACCGCTTCCACGACTTCGAGCGCACGATCGGGATCAACTACCTGGGACCCGTCCGGCTGCTGCTCTCGCTGCTGCCCTCGATGCGGGCCCGCGGCGAGGGGCACATCGTCAGCGTCTCCACGATCGGGGCGCGGATCGCACCGGGCCCGCGCTGGGGCGCCTACCAGGCCTCGAAGAGCGCCTTCGACATCTGGCTGCGCAGCGTCGCCCCGGAGCTGCGCGGCGACGGCGTCACGACCACCTCCGTCTACATGGCGCTGATCCACACGCGGATGAGCGCGCCGACGCCGATCTACCGCCACGTGCCGGGACAGACGCCGGAGCAAGCCGCGGCGACGATCTGCCGCGCGATCGTGCGGCGGCCGCGCTCGATCGCCCCCTGGTGGTCACCGGTCGCCGACGTGGCGACGACGGTGGCCCGCACGCCCTGGGAGGCGGCGAGCGGTCTGCTCTTCCGTTTCACCAAGGACACCGCCGCCGCGCGCGGCGGCGGAAAGGGATCGAGCCAGGCTCTGGATAAGCCAACGGGGGGATCGGACCTGCTCTTCAACGCCCGGCTGGGACGGCGTGCGCTGGGGGCATTTCGCGACGCCGGTGGGCTCGCTCCCGTGCCTCCGTCCCGCCTGCCAACCGCCATGCGGGCCCTGCGGATGGGACTCGGGCCGGCTGCCCTCGTGACTCTCGGCGCGGCTCGCCACCCCGAGCGGGCGGCGATTGCCGACGATCGCGGCGAGGTCTCCTACGCCGAGCTCGATCGGCGCGGGGCGGCGATCGCCGGCGGCCTGCGGCGCGAGCTCGGGGTCGGCCCCGGCGCGCCGCTGGCGGTGATGTGCCGCAACCACCGTGGCTTCGTCGAAGCGATCTCCGCCGGCTCGCTGCTCGGTGCCGACCTGCTCCTGCTCGGCACCGACTTCCCCGCCCCGCAGCTGGCCAAGGTGCTGGAGCGCGAGCGTCCTGCCGCGGTCGTCCACGACGAGGAGTTCGAGCCGCTCTTCGAGGGATCGGGATTTGGTGGCGCGCGCGTCGCCGCCTGGCACGACGGGAATCCGACCTGTGTGGACCTCGACGGCCTCGCCGCCGGCCCGATCGCGAAGCTCACCAGGCCGGCCGAGCGCGGCCGCCTGGTGATCCTCACCTCGGGCACGACCGGGGTTCCCAAGTCCGCCCCGCGCAACCCGGAGCTGAGCGCGGCGCTCGGCCCGGTGGCGACGATCTTCTCCAACATCCCGCTGCGCGCCGCCGAGCCGATCCTGGTCGCACCGCCCGCCTTTCACGGCTTTGGGCTCGCCTTCCTCTCGCTCGGCCTGATGCTCGGCACGACCGTCGTCCTGCGGCGGCGCTTCGAGCCAGAGGAGGCGCTGGCGGCGATCGAGCGGCACCGCGCCGGCGCCCTGATCGCCGTGCCGGTGATGCTCGACCGGATCCTGCGCTGCCCGCCCGAGGTGCGCGAGCGCCACGACACCTCCTCGCTGCGCGCCATCGTCTCGGGCGCCTCGGCGCTCTCGGCCCCGACCTCGGCGGGGATCACCGACGCCTTCGGCGACGTGCTCTACAACCTCTACGGCTCGACCGAGACCGGCTTCGCCGCGATCGCCGGGCCGGCCGACCTGCGCGCCGCCCCCGGCACCGTCGGTCGGCCGCCGCTGGGGACGACGCTGAAGGTCCTCGATGCCGAGCGCCGCGAGGCAGCGCCCGGAGAGGTCGGCCACGTCTTCATCGGCGGCCGCCTCGTCTTCGACGGCTACTCCGGCGACGAGGCGCCCAAGGAGACGGTCGGCGGCCTGATGAACACCGGCGACCTCGGCCACCTCGACGCCGCCGGGCGGCTGCTGATCGACGGGCGCGAGGACGACATGATCGTCTCCGGCGGCGAGAACGTCTTCCCGCAGGAGGTCGGCGACGTGCTCGGCCGCCATCCGGCGGTCGCCGACGTCGCGGTGGTCGGGGTCGACGACGAGGAGTTCGGCCAGCGCCTGCGCGCCTACGTCGTCGCGACCCCCGGCGAGGAGCCAACCGAAGAGGAGCTGCGCTCCCACGTCAAGCGCCACCTGCCGCGCTTCCAGGTCCCCCGCGACGTCCTCTTCGTCGCGGAGATTCCCCGCACCGCGACCGGCAAGATCCGCGCCCGCGCGCTGGGGAGCCCCTGAGGCTCAGGACTCAGTCAAGGGGCGACGAAGCTGGCGGGATCGGGGCCGATCCGCTGGCCGACGTCGAGGGCGGCGATCTCGGTCATGTCCTCGTCGTCGAGCTCGAAGTCGAATAGCTCGAAGTTCTCCCGGATGCGCTTGGGGGTCACGGACTTGGGGATGACGATGCAGCCGAGCTGCAGGTGCCAGCGCAGGATCACCTGAGCGGGGGTGCGGCCACGGCGCGAGGCGACGGAGGCGATCGTCTCGTTGACCAGCAGGTCGCCCTGGGCGAGCGGGCTCCAGGACTCGGTGGCGACGCCGTGCTCGAGGTGCCAGGCGCGCAGCTCGGCCTGCGGGAAGTGTGGATGCAGCTCGATCTGGTTGACCGTCGGCTGGGTCTCCGCTTCACGCTCGAGCATCTCCAGGTCCTCGATGCGGAAGTTCGAGACGCCGATCGTGCGCGAGCGGCCCTCCTCGTGGATCCGTTCGAAGGCCCGCCAGGTGTCGAGCGTGCGCCCCTCGGTCGGCACCGGCCAGTGGATCAGGTAGAGGTCGACGTGGTCGAGGCCGAGCCTCTGGAGGCTCTTCTCGCAGGCGCCGAGGGTCGACTCGTAGCCCTGCTGTGAGTTCCACAGCTTGGTGGTGACGAAGATCTCCTCGCGGGGGATCCCGGAGGACGCGATCGCCGCCCCCACCCCGCGCTCGTTGCGGTAGGCGGCGGCGGTGTCGATGTGGCGGTAGCCGACCTCGAGCGCCTCCTCGACCACTTCCTGGGTGTCCTCCGGAGGCACCTGGAAGACGCCGAAGCCGAGCTGGGGGATCTCAACCCCATCGTGAAGGGTGACCATCGGGATGGAGGTCGCCTGGGTCATCTCCTACTCCGTTCCTGTCGCTGGACTGGGTAACCGCGGAAGGCGAGTACCCGGTAGGAAGGGCGAATATTCCGTGCTACCGAGGTTAGCTCGTCGCAAGGCCGATGGCCAGCAGCGGAAAGCCGGCCATGAGGCCGAGAAAGGCGCCGATCGCGACGCCGGTGAGCGTCTGCGTGGTAGCGGACCGCGCGCCGGCGATGAAGCCGACCAGCACGCAGAAGGCGGTGATTGCGAAGCCGATCCAGAACACGTCGGGCATGAGCGCGGGCGAGACTACCGGAACCACCCGTCGGCGGCAGGAGTTGGGCGCGTTGCGGCAAACGCAACAAGCATGGAAAAGACCGGCGGCGCCAACAGAAACCTGATCCTCGCGGCGATGATCCTCGCCGTCTCGATGACCTTCATCGACCAGACGATCGTCGCGATCGCGGTTCCCGAGCTTCAGGGGGACCTCTCGCTCTCCTCGACGGGAGTGCAGTGGATCATCAACGGCTACCTGCTCTCGCTCTCGGCCCTCTTCGCTTTCGGCGGACGGCTCGCCGACATCGCCGGGCACCGGCGCATGGTCGTGATCGGCGTCGTCGTCTTCGCCACCGCCTCGGCGCTCTGCGGGGCGACGCCGACCAGCGGCGCGGCGGAGCCGTGGATCATCACCTTCAGGGTCATCCAGGGCGCCGGCGCGGCGCTGATGTTCCCGGCGGCGCTGGCGATCGTCCTCGCCACCTTCCCGCTGCGCGAACGCGGCCGGGCGCTGGCGATCTTCTTCGGCCTCGCCGGCGCCTTCACCTCGCTCGGCCCGCTCGCCGGCGGCTACCTGACCGAGTGGACCTGGCGGGCGATCTTCTGGATCAACGTGCCGGTCGCGATCGGCGCCCTCGTCCTCACCGCGATCTCCAAGCCGTCCAACGAGAAGCACCCGGCGCCGCTCGACTACCGCGGCGCGGTCCTGATCGCCGCCGGCATGGGGCTCGCCGTGCTCGGCCTGCAGCAGTCGAGCGTCTGGGGCTGGGGCAGCGCGATCACCTGGCTCTGCATCGCCGCCGGCGTGGCCCTGCTCGCCACCTTCGTCCTCTACGAGCTGCGCGCCAAGTTCCCGCTGATGCAGATCCGCACCTTCGCCAACCGCGCCTTCGCCGTGGACAACGCGATCCTCTTCCTCCTGATGATCCCCTTCGTGCCGCTCTTCTTCTTCGCCAGCATGTACGCGCAGATCTCGCTCGGCGAAAGCGCCTCGGAAACCGGCCTCTACCTGCTGATCTTCTTCGGCGGCTTTTTCGTCGCCACGCAGCGCGGCGGCAAGATCCTCGACGAACGCGGCGCCCGCCCCACCGTCGTCAGCGGCTGCCTGGTCGCCGCGGGCGGCTTCGCCCTCTGGGCCCACAGCCTGCCCGACCTCTCGGTGAGCGACCAGTGGCCGTTCATGGTCCTGGCCGGGATCGGCGTCGGCCTGGTGCTCAGCCCAGCCAACACCGACGCCCTCAACCGGGTGCCGAGCAGCCGTTACGGCGAGGCGACGGGGATCACCCAGACGGTGCGCAACTTCGGCTCCAGCCTCGGCCTGGCCGTGCTCGGCACGGTCCTGATCCTCGAAAACAAGGCGAACCTGGAGTCGACGCTGGGAGCGGAGGGCCTGCCCAAGTCCCAGGCCGACCAGGTCGCCGGCGCGGTGACCGAAGCCGGCGGCGGCAACGAAGCCGCCTTTGCCGACGCGGCGGGTGCCCAGGCGAAGATGATCTTCTCCGCCGTCCAGCACGACTTCGCCCTTGCCTCGCGGACGGTCTTCTACGCGATGGCGGGCGTGATGGCGGTGGCCTTCGTCGTCGCCCTCATATGGATGCCGTCAGGCAAAGCGCCTGAGCTGGACGAGGCGAATTAGCCACAGCGGCAGGGTCGGCGACTGGCGCGCTAGGTTTTGGGCCGTGAAGCTGCTTGCCTTCAGCGATTTGCACCGTGACCTCGGCCAGGCGGCAAAGCTGGTCGAGATGTCGGCGGGGGCCGACGTCGTGATCGGCGCCGGCGACTTCGCCTCCGTCCACGAGGGGCTCGGGGAGACGATCGACGCCCTGTCCTCGATCGAGGCGCCGACGGTGCTCGTCCCCGGCAACAACGAGACCGAGGACGCGCTGCGCGAGGCAGCCGCCGGGTGGAGCGCCGCCACGGTGCTGCACGGCAGCGGCACGACGATCGAGGACAGCGAGTTCTTCGGCCTCGGCGCCGGCATCCCGGTGACGCCGTGGGATTGGAGCTTCGACCTCGACGACGCTTCGGCAGGCGAGCGGCTCGCCGCCTGCCCGGAGAACGCGATCCTGGTGATCCATTCCCCACCCCAGGGGCACTGCGACGCCAACGGCAGCGGCGACCACTTCGGCAGCGCCGCCCTCCTTCAGGCAATCGAGCAAAAGCACCCCCGCCTGGCCGTCTGCGGCCACATCCACGAGTCCTGGGGCTGCCAGAGCCAAATC
>DASSXC010000216.1:0-8441 GCA_035704205.1 Solirubrobacterales bacterium
GGCGCCGGCGGGAACTCGATGCCACCGCCGATTCGGGCGTCGTAGAGGCGCCGCAGCGCGTCGGGGGCGTCGGGGGTGTAGGCGGCGGTGGCGGTGAAGAAGAGATCGCGGCCGCTGGGGGTGATCCCGCTCACTTCCGGCCGCTGGAACCAGTGGGTGAGGCCGTCGGTGACCAGCAGCTGCCGCCCGTCGCGCCACTCGTAGACGTCGCTGCCGATCCGGGGCGCTTCCCAGGCCGCGGGCGTGTTCTGGTCGGCGGAGACCAGCGCCGTCGGCGTCACGAAGGCGAAGTCGCCGCTGGCGGCCAGCGGGCCGGCGTTGGGGCCGGCATCGGTTCCGATCGCGAGCGGCACCTCCTCCCCCGCTGGTGCTGCCCCGTCCTGCGGGCAGGAGGCGCAGCTGAGGCTGCCATCGTCGTCGTTGTAGAGGTAGTACTGAGGCTGGCCGCCGTTCTGGGAACCGGTCAGCAGGTTCAGGCCCGGGCTCCGCGAGCGCAACACAAGTCTCGTGCCGTCCGGGCTGATCGCCTCACCTTCCTCTGACTGGTCGCCGACGCTCTCCCCAACACGTTTGAAAAGCGGGGCGACGTAGGCGAGATCGCCGCTGCCGACCTCGACCCGGTAAATCACCGCTTCCCCGTCCGGCGGCGTACCGGGGAGCAAGTGGTGCTGGGTCTTGAAATAGAGTCGTGAACCGTCTTCGGCCACTGCGATCCAAGACCCTGGCCCGGGGCCCTTTTGGTTCACCGCTTCGACGTCGGCGGTGAGACCTGGCACCACGCAAGTGACGCATTCAAGCGCCCCGCCGTCGATTTCGTAGCGATAGACATCGCTGTTGGTCACCGAGCTGCCGCAGTTGGCAGGGTCGGTGTCCTCTGCGGTCAGGCGCGAGCGGGTGAAAAAGAAGACCGCGCCAGGGGTCGACTTGACGAAGACCGAGTCGCATTCAAAGCCCGATATCGGCGGCGGCGAGATTCGCGTCGTACTGGCAGCGGTGAGGTCACGCAGGTAGAGCTGCGACGCGCCGCCAGCGCAGCTGTTTCCCTGGCTGCCAAAGAACAGCAGCGATCCATCTGGGGAGAGCCAGTGGCTGGTGCGGCTGGGGTTTTCGCCGTTCACCCAAAAGCCCGTCACCCCGCAACTGGGAGTTACGTCGCCGGGCAGCAGGCTTACCAGCTGGGGGGCGCCGGAGCTGACGTCGTAGAATTGGCTCGCCCCTCCGGGCGCCGGATCCCTCAACAGATAGATGATTCGCGAGGCGTCGTCGGAAACGATCACCTTTCCGTCGTATATCAGCGTCGAGGTGTCTTCGAACGAGAAGACCTCGCTTGGCACCACACCCGGACCAAGCCGGAAGGCCGCGAACTTGCCGGCGACGTCGTCTTGGTTGGCGAGGACGACGCTCGAGAGGTCGTCCCGTCCTGCTGGGAACAGCCATTTCGATCCGGCCAGCTGGCCGCGCGGCGGCAGAACGTCGAGTCGGGTCTGCCAACCGCTTTCGGTGCGCTGCGCGAAGAACTCGTTGTAGACAGTGCCGGTGGGACTGCCGGGAATGCCGCCAAATACCTGATAGAAGGCACGATTGCCGTCGCTGGAGATCGCCGTCGCCCGGTTCACCGGGTTGCCACTGGTGTCAGCCGCGCCGACCTGCTCCCAGGCGCGGTCCGAGCCGGGCGGGCCAGGGAAGTCGCCGTGGCTGAGCGGAGTGTCGGCGCGGGTGGTGAGCGTCATCGCTTCGCCGGTTGTCGGCGAGCCCGGATCGCTGTTTTCGGCGATCAGCCGGTAGTGGTAGGCGGTGCTCGGCGCCAGGCCGGCGACATTGGCGCTGGCGAGGACGATCCGGTCCTGGGCGCCGCCGCCGGGCACCGGCGTGCTGGCGCCCGCGTTGATGCCGTTGACGAGCGGTTCGGCGCCGTCGGTGATGCCGATCTGCTCGACGTCGGTGTTGGCCAGGGCGCCGACGAAGGTGACGAGGTAGAAGGAGACGTTGCCGCCATTGACCTTGGCATAGGTGACGTTGAGGTTGGCGCCACCGATCGAGGGCAGGGCGCGCAGCGCGGCCTGCACGACGGCGGCGGATGCCCGCGCCGCGACCAAGTTTTCCTCGCCGCCGGTGTTGACCGGAATATCGGCTGCGAGGGCTCCCGCGGCTTTCGTCGATTCCGCTTTGCTGGAGAGCACGAGCCGGCCCGCTTCGGCCACGACGATTTTGGTTCCAGCCGGGATCACACCGGGGATATTGGCCAGCGTCTCTCCCGCGACGAAGGCTCCAGTCGAGGTGACCAGGCCTTTGACTTCTTCAGAGCCCGCGGTGAAGTTCCCCGTGCCGGTCGCGCCGGTGCTCTGGCCGCCGAAGCTGAGCCTGAACTGGCCGCCGCTGGCGCCGCCGAGTTCGATCCTCTGCACCTCGTCGGCGGTAAGTTCCTGGGGCGGCGTGGTCTGCGCGCCGGCAAACCCGCTCGCCTGGAACTGGGAGTCGGCCACGTACTCGAAGTGGTAGGTGGTGGCCAAGCCGTTCGCGTTGATGCGAGAGTCGAAGCGGGCCGTGGTGGCGGTGCGGAGCGGCGAACCGACGGCTTCGACACTCGGTGGAGCGGCGCCGGCGGCGAGCGGTGCGAGCAGGGCGCCGACGAGCGCCAGGGCGGCGCAGACGCAGACAGCCGTCCGAAAGCGCGGGGCGGGAGATTCCCGCCGGGGCAGACGTGCAAGGCGAGCTCTCCCCGGGCTGACTCGGCTGCTCATCGCCTAACCGCCGATGAGGATCGAGGAACGGTTCTGCCCGTCGATGCAAAGCGAGTAGCGACCGGGACGCAGTCGGTTCAAGACCCGCTGAAGGCGAAGGGCGCTGGTGGTGCCGTGGCTGACGGCGTGACCGGCATGCATAAGACGCCAACGGAGGCGGTGGCGATTTGACGAGGCGGAGGCGGTGGTCTTCACCGTGCACGTCACCTTTGCCTTGGCTCCGCTCTTCTTCACCTTGCACGTAACCTTGCCCGCCGGTCCCTGTGGGCCCCGTTGCCCCTCGGCGCCGTCTTTGCCGTTGGCTCCGTCTTTGCCGGTTTGCCCGGCGGCTCCCTGAGCCCCGGCGTTGCCCTGCGGCCCCTGGGCTCCTGGGTTACCCTGCGGCCCCTGAGAGCCGGGATTGCCCTGTGGTCCTTGGGAGCCAGGGTTCCCCTGTGGTCCTTGGGAGCCGGGATCGCCCTGGGGCCCTTGCGGACCCGTCGGCCCCTGCGGCCCTTCGGCCAGGAAGACCGCGGTGACTTCGGTTTCACCGTTGACTTCGACCTGGCAGGTGTTCGCCGTCAGGTGTTTGCAGCCGAGCCAGCCGGCGAAGACGGAGCCCGAGCCCGGGCTCTCGGTCAGGACGATCGTTTCGCCTTCTTCGTAGGTGGCTTGACAGGGTTCGGCGCCGCAGTTGATCCCGGTGGGATTGCTGGTCACCGTGCCGGAGCCGTTGCCGCCCTTGAAGACGGTGAGGGTCGAGGGGGCGATCGGGGCCAGCGTTTCGACCGCCTGGTCAGGCGTGCCGGTGGTGGCGCCGCCGGAGTTGGAGGCGACGACACGGTAGACGTAGTGGGTCGAGGGCGCGAGGCCGGTGGCGGTCGCTTCGACCGCTTCGTTGGCGGTGCCGGCGATCGTGCCGCAGGACGGTTCTTCGATGATGCCCGGCGTGCCTTCTTCTTCTATCTGGAAGTGACAGGTCGAGCCGCTCGCGGCGCCTTCGTTGTCGACGTGGCCCTTCATCACGATCGAGGTCTGCGTGATCGTGCCTGGGGCGTTGTTTTCGACGAGCGGCGGTGCCTGAGGCGGGGACTGCGTTTCGACCGCCTGGTCAGGCGTGCCGGTGGTGGTGCCGATGGAGCTGGAGGCGACCACACGGTAGACGTAGTGGGTCGAGGGCGCGAGGCCGGTGGCGGTCGCTTCGACCGGTTGGCTGGCGGCGCCGACGATCGTGCCGCAGGACGGTTCTTCGATGATGCCCGGCGTGCCTTCCTCTTCTATCTGGAAGTGACAGGTCGAGCCGCTCGCGGCGCCTTCGTTGTCGACGTGGCCCTTCATCACGATCGAGGTCTGCGTGATCGTGCCTGGGGGGTCGTTGGTGACGGTCGGAGGAGAGGCAAGGTTGAAGGTGGCGGTGACCTTTGCGTTGCCTGGGCCGGTGCCGAAGAGGTAGCCAACAATGCATTTTGGGCTGGTGGGGTTGCTGGGTTCACAGAATTCGATGGCTTCGCCTTCCTCGACCGTCCAGCCAGCCAATACCGAACCTGGGTCAGGGGTGGCGAGAAGGCCGACGACTTCAGCTTCGAACGCCGGCAGTTCTTCGAGGGTGTTCTGACAGACGCCAGTCTGCGGCGGGCCGCTGCATTCGATCGTCGGTTCGCCCACGCCCGCCCCTTCGAGGAGCGCCCATCCTTCTTCGCTGGAGACCGTGCCGCTGCCGCTGCCGGCGAGGGTAAGGGTCAGGGTGCCCGCCGCCGCCTGAGCTGCGGGCACGAGCAGGAAGATTGCCGCGACCAGGACGAGGAGGCCGAGGCGCGGGTCGCTGAACCGGCGTGCACTCGGTTCTGTGGATGGTGCCTTCGCGTAGCGATTCACGTAGCTCTCTCCTTGTCCCTGAGCCCCTCTGCCGGCCGCTTCCCTTGGCGGCCCTCTGGTGCTCGGTTTGTCCCTGTTGGTAAGTCCCTGCCCGTTTCGAAACAACGGACTCCGCAAGACTGTAAACAGAGACCTTTTTAATGTCAAGGAGAACGTTTTTGAAAGAAAGCGCTATGTTTTGCACGCTATCCGCGCAACGCCGATCTGCCCGCAGGAATGCGGCTTCGCGCTGGGTACCCGACGGGTATTCCGCGCGGCTCAGACCCTTGAGGGCCGCAGCGGCTCAGGCCCGGTCGGGGCGATCCGGGTACAGCTCGTCGATCGTGACGAGGGCCCGGTAGGGGGCGGCCGCGGCCGCTTCGATCGCCTCGCCACCGCCGGCCAGGCGGTCGACCACGGCCACGACGCCAACGGGCTCGAGGCCCTGTTCCTTGATCTTCTCGATCGCCTGCACGGTCGAGCCGCCGGTGGTGACGGTGTCCTCGACGACGAGCACCTTGTCGCCCTCCTCGACAGGACCCTCGACCCAGCGCTGCAGACCGTGCTGCTTGCGCTCGCCGCGGACGAAGAAGCCGACGAGATCGTCGCCGGCCGGTACCGCAAGGGCGGCGCAGGAAGGTGCGATTGCGGCGGTCGCCGGGCCACCCACGGCACTCGCCCCGGCCTCAACCGCAGCGGCGGCGATCAGCTCGCCGGCCGCACGAAAGCCCGCCGGGCGCAACAGCGCCCGCCTGGCGTCGACGTAGTACTGCGCCACCGCCCCACTCGCCAGCGTCACCTCGCCGATCACCAGCGAGTGCTCGCGCAGCTCGGCCAGCAGGGTGCGCTTGGCGGCGTCGAGGTCGCTCATCGCGGGCAATCCTATTTGCGTGGGGGGCGAGTTCTCCATCCTCACGACCTACATGACCTATGGCGGGTCTGAGATCAGCCTCAGTTCGGTGTACCGCGAGAGCGGTACACTCGATTCATGGCAAGCCAACACCCACGTGTGCAGGTCACGGTCGATCCAGCGCTGGAAGAGGCGATGGCGGCGATTGACGCACACCCGAAGAGCAAGTCCCGGCTGATTCGGGACCTCGCGCTTCGAGGTGCCGAAGTTGCGGCCGAGGACCGCGTACGCAGACAGGAAGCCAAGGAGTTCTTCCGCAAGGTCGCGGACGGGGAGATCGACTACGACTTCGACGCTCTGGAGGATGTCCTCCGCGAACGTCACGAGATGCCGTGCAAGCAACCGCCAAAATGAAAGCCTCGCCCTTCGGTTCAAGGATCCCCTTGGTGATCGACACGTCCGCCTGGAGTCGGCAGCATGCGCCGCTCGTTCGCGATCGCTGGAATGCAACCATCGACGCCGAGCTCTTCGCGTCATGCCCGGTTGCGGCGTTGGAGATCCTCACTGTCGCGCGAAACGAGAATGAATTCGCCGAGGCTGAAGCGGCCTTCTCCTCTATTCCCCAGGCTCCTGTCACTCCGTCGGTATGCCGAGCCGCGCTTGGTGCAGCACGGGAGCTTCGGGGCAGCAGGCGCCTACCAGTCGCCGACTACCTGATCGCTGCCGCAGCGGCCGAGTGCGGGTTCGGCGTCCTCCACGCGGACAAGCACTTCGACCTGCTGGCGACGGTGCTCGAGTTCGAGAGCGTGCGACTGCCTGAATAGCCGGCCGAGCGGGGGTCGCCTCGCTCAGAAGACGAAGATGTCCTCGCCGAAGTCGATGCGGTTGTAGATCTCGGGCTGGTCGGCGATGAAGGTGCGGATGCAGCCGTGGCTGGCGGGGTAGTCGGGCACCGATTCGTAGCCGTGCACCGCGTAGCCGCCGTAGAAGTAGAAGGAGTAGTACATGCCGTGCGAGTTGTAGCCCGGTTCCTGGCGGATGAAGGTGAAGTGGCCGGTCACGGTTGGCGTCGACGACTTGCCCGAGGAGACCGGGTAGACGGCGAAGGGCTCGTCGCCCTTGGCGAAGACGAGCACCTGCTTGGAGAGCGGCGCCTCGAGGTGTTCGCCGGCACCGGGGTGGCGCACCTCGTATTCGCCCCGCCCGGCGAAGACGCGCTCGACCAGGCCCTTGCCGGCGCGCATGCTGCGGCTCATCTCGTTGACTTTCCGGTAGGCGAGCACGCCGCGGGCGGTCTTGCCGCCGAAGCAGCGGCCGCTGTTGGCGATGTAGCCCATCCTCCGCATCGCCTTCTTGAAGCCGACGACGACGTCGCCGCACTGACCTTCGTGCAGGGCGGGGAAGCTGACCTTCCAGCTCTTGCGCACGGTGCTGTCGGCGCCCAGCGCCGGCGTCGCCACGTGCTTGGCGCTGACCGCGTACTTGCCGGCCTCCTCGATGCGGATCTTCGCCCGGAAGAAGCCGGCGCCGCCCCTGCCCTTGCTGACCGCGACCTTCTGGTGCTGGACCCGGCGCCCGTCGAGGTAGAAGCTGACGTCGACCTTCTGCCCGGTTACAAAGGGCTCAACCGTGCCGATCGCCGGCACAGTGCTGTAGATCTGCGCCCGGCCATCGTTCAGGTGACCGATGTGCGTGATCTTCACCGTCGCGTCTGGCGGGCCCTGAGGCTGCGGCGCCTTCGCGGCGCCGTTGCCCTTCCCGCCGGGCTTGGCGGCCTTCGCGGCGGCCGCCGGCGCGGCGGTTGAAAGCACCAGCAGGGCGGCAAGAGCAAGTGCGGAAACGAGACGGCGGTTCATCGGCCCGGCATTCTTGCGGATGACCCGGTTGACCGAATTGTCATGACTCTGCCACAACTCAGTCAATTGTCTGTAAAAGTTGTGAAACATGGCTTGAAATAGCGGTTTACTGGGCTACGGTCGAAGTAGCGGAGGGTGAAGCCGTGAGGTCGCGGCAACCGAATGACAATCGCGAGTCCGGACTGGTGGTCCGGATAGGGTTCGAGTCCCTCGCCCTCCGCCATCGAATTGCCGCGAACGCGAAGAGCTGATTGAGGTGCGATGTCATGCGGCCTGCGGACTCACCCCCGCTCACAGTCAGCCTTCGCGGCGTGGTGATCTTGTCACGGGCCGAGTCTGTTGCTGTAATCTGAAAGTTGCGATTGTCATTCAGTTGGGAGTCATCCGATACCCTGAAATTGATTATCAGGCCTTTGGGAATGACTTCCCTTCACCCAGGATGCGGCCCGCCTCTGCGGGCCGTTTCTTTGCTCTCGTCCCTACTGCCCGATCAACGCCACCGAGTTGTTCAGCATGTGCAGCAGGATCCCCGGCACGATCGAGCCGGTTCTCTCGTAGAGCAGGGCGAGGATGACGCCGAAGGCCATCAGCGGGGGCACGGCGCTGAAGCCGGTCAGCGCGTGGAGGAGGCCGAAGATCAGGCCGCTGATCAGGGCGGCCGCCCAGGCCGGCAGCCGCGTGCGCAACCCGCCGAAGACCATGCCGCGGAAGCAGATCTCCTCGCTGATCGGCGCGACGATCACGATCAGGAGGATCTGCAGCGGCAGGGTGCCGAACGATTCGGCGATGTCCTCCTGTTCGGGGACGCCGAAGAGGCTCGCGTAGAGCGCGGCGAAGACGAGGTAGGCGATGGCCGCCACGACCATCCAGCCAATCGCTTCACCGCCAAAGCGCCGCACCCCGAGGCGGCGCAACGCCTCCCGCAGCGACGCCTCCCCCCAGCGACTGGCGATCGCGATCGGCACCAGCAGGAACCCCAGCGCCGTGGCCAGCTGGACGATCACGTTGGCCCCCGTGCTCAGATCCCCATCGCCCGGACTGTCGACGATCACAGCCGGAATCCCCATCAGGATCCCAACGCCCAGCGCCAGCAGCACCCCCCCAACCGCCAGCTGAGGACCCCAGGTCGCATAGGGCAAAGACGTCGGGGGTGGCTCCGGG
>DASSXC010000217.1:0-4660 GCA_035704205.1 Solirubrobacterales bacterium
GGGGACCGGGGCGGAGGCTTTCGCAAGCCTCGATCGAGGCGACCGCGAGGCGGCGCTGGACGCCTTGCTGGACGAGCTCGGCAAGGCGGACGAGGGCACCCGCGAGGATCTCCGCCGCACGATCATCGGCATCCTCAGCGAAGCCGACCCAGCCGATCCAACCGCCCGCCACTACCGCAAACGCCTCGCCACGGCGCTCTTCTGAGTGGCGTGGCCGACAGGAAGAAGCCGCTCGCCTCGCGAAGATAGGCGGGATGAGCACGCCGCCGCCTCGCAAAGCACGTCCGCCCCTGCCCGGGGGGCCGTTTTTGGTTGTCGGGCTGGCGCGATCGGGTTGTGCGGCGGTGCGGATGCTCGCCGCCCGCGAGGAGGTCGTGCGAGGGGTCGATTCCGGGCATCCGCAGGGGGCGGCAGGGCTTCGGGGCGATGGCGTCGAAGTGTTTCTGGATACGGATGGATTGGCTCAGCTCGATGGCACCCGGACCGTCGTCAAGAGCCCGGGTGTGCCCCGGGAGGCAGCGGTGATCGATGCCGCCCTGCAGCGCGGCATCGAGGTGATCGGCGAGCTCGAGCTCGCCTGGCGGGCGATCCCAAATCGCTTTCTCGCCGTGACCGGGACGAACGGCAAGACGACCACGGTCGAGCTGCTCGGCCACGTCTATCGGGCCGCCGGCGAGCCGGTCGCGGTTGCCGGCAACGTGGGCACGCCGCTGTCCTCGCTGGTGGGTTCGATCGAGCCCGACGCGACGGTCGTCTGCGAGGCCTCCAGCTTCCAGCTCGAGGACGCCACGACCTTCGCCCCCGAGTGCGGGGTATTCCTCAACCTCGCCCCGGACCACCTCGACCGCCACCCTGACCTCGAGTCCTACCTGGCGGCGAAGCTGCGCGTCTTCGCCAACCAGGGCAACGACGACGTCGCCGTCTACAACGCCGACGATCCGGCCCTGGGGGGCGCCGACCTGGGCGGCTGCGCGCGCCGGATCGCCTTCTGTCGCGGGGCCGCTCCGGACTGTGAGGTGGCCTTGGCCGAGGGAACGATCTTCCACGACGGCGAGCCGCTGATCGCGGTCGAGGAGCTCGGCCTCTTCGGCGAGCACAACGTCGCCAACGCGATGGCCGCGGCGACGGCGGCCCTTGCGATGGGCCTCGATCGCGACGCCGTGCGAGAGGGCCTGCGCAGCTTTGCCGGCGTACCGCACCGGCTCGAGCTGGTCGACGAGATCGAGGGCGTCCGCTTCGTCAACGACTCGAAGGCGACCAACGTGGCCTCCGCCGTGGTTGGCATCGGCGCCTTCGAGGCCGGCGTTCACGCCATCCTTGGCGGCAGCGAGAAGGAGGAGTCGTTTTCCCCCCTTGCCGATCCGGTGAGCGATCGCTGCGTCGCCTGCTACCTGGTCGGCGCCACCGCCGACCGCCTTGCCACCGAGCTCGCCTCGGTCGTCGCGAGGGGGGTCGAGATGCACCGCTGCACCGATCTCGAAGACGCCGTCCACCGCGCCGCCGCCGCGGCGCGTCCCGGCGAGGCCGTCCTGCTCTCGCCCGCCTGCGCCAGCTTCGACGCGTTCGAGAACTTTGAACGGCGCGGCGATCGCTTCCGCGAGATCGTCGAGGCGCTTGCATGAGCGCCCGAGCCCTGCCACTGCCCTGGTCGGCGTCAAAGGGCAGGAAAAGGAAGGCGAAGGCGAGGAAGCGCCGCGCCGCCAACCTCCCCGCCGAGTACAACATGCTGCTCACCGCGACGCTCTGCCTGCTGGCCTTCGGCGCGGTGATGGTCTTCTCGGCCAGCTCGACGACGCGGGTGCTCAGCGACGGCGGCCTCTCCGACAGCGCCTTCTACCTGAAGCGAACGCTGCTCTTCGGTGCCGTCGGCCTGCTGATCATGCACCTCGTCGCCCGCCAGGGGCTGCAGACGGTGCGCCGCCTCACCCCGGTGTTCCTCGGCGTCTCGCTCTTCCTCCTGCTCGCGGTGCTCGTGATCGGCACCAACGTCAACGGCTCCAGTCGCTGGATCGGCTCGGGCTTCCTGCAGATCCAGCCGTCTGAGATCGCCAAGGTGGCGCTGATCCTCTACGCCGCCGACCTGCTGGCGCGCAAGCCGAAACGGGTGCGCTCGCTGGAGGGATTGACGCCGTTCCTCCTCGTGGTCGGCGGCGCCTCGCTGCTGATCGTCGCCGAGCCCGATCTGGGCACGACGATGGTCGTCACCTTCGCCGTCGCCGCGACCCTGGTCGCCGCCGGGGCGCGAATCCGCGACCTCGCTCTGATCGGCGCCGCACTCGCCCTCTTCGCCCTGCTGATGACGGTGATCGAGCCCTACCGGATGGCACGCCTGACCGGGTTCCTCAACCCCGGCGCCGATGCCGGCGGCGCCGGCTTCCAGGCGGCGCAGGCGAAGATCGCGCTCGGCTCGGGCGGGCTGTTCGGTGTCGGCATCGGCAACGGGGTGCAGAAGGCCTTCTACCTGCCCGAGGCCCACACCGACATGATCTCCGCCGTAATTGGCGAGGAGCTCGGTCTGATCGGGATCCTCGGCGTCGTCGGCCTCTTCTCGCTCTTCGGATACGCCGGCCTGCAGATCGCCAAGAAAGCGAAGGACAACTACGGCAAGCTCCTGGTCGCGGGCCTGACCTCGCTCGTCCTGGTGCAGGCGACGATCAACCTCTTCGCGGTGATGGGCCTGGCGCCGCTGACCGGCGTTCCGCTGCCCTTCGTCTCCTACGGCAACAGCAGCCTGATGGCGACGCTGTTCGCCGTGGGGTTGATCCTCAACGTCGCTCGCGGGGGGACCGCCCGCGCTGGCAAACTGCGCGTCGTCGAGGGTGGGCGCAAGCCCACGCGTGGAAGGAGTCGATCGAGCGGTGCCCGAAGTCGTAAAAGTGGTGGTGGCAGCCGGGGGAACGGCCGGTCACGTCGTGCCGGCCATGGCGGTCGCCGACGAGCTTCGAGCTAGCGGTGCCGCGGTGTCCTTCCTCGGCACGCGCGAGCGGATCGAGGCCGACCTGGTTCCCGCCGCCGGCTACGAGATCGACTATCTCAAGGCGCGCGGGATCGACCGCGGCAGCAGGGCCCGTGCGGCCCTTGCGGGGCTGGAGGCTGTGGGCGCCGTCGGGACGGCGCTGCGGGCTCTCTGGCGGCGGCGGCCCGACGTGGTGATGGGCGGCGGCGGTTTCGTCGCCGGGCCGGTCGGGCTTGCGGCGGTGCTCGCTCGCATCCCCCTGGTCCTCACCGAGGCCGACAGCCACCTCGGTCTCGCCAACCGGCTGCTCGCCGGCAGGGCTGAGCGGGTCTGCCTGGCCTTCCCGATTGCCGGGCGGGAGGGCGAGCGCTACCTGGTTACCGGCCGGCCGGTGCCCCCGGCGGTGCTGGCGGCCGATCGCGTTGCCTCCCGGGAGCGGTTCGGGATCGCGCCCGGGGCACGGTGCCTGCTCGTGATGGGCGGCAGCCAGGGGGCCCGCTCGATCAACGAGTGCGCGATCGAGGCCTTCGCCGAGCGGGGCGGACGCGACTTCCATGTCGTCCACCTCGCCGGGCAGCGCGATTTCGAGGCGCTGGAGGAGCGGCTCGCCGCGGCCTCCCACAACGAGCGCTACACGCTGCTCGCCTTCGAGCCGGATCTCGGCGATTGCCTTGCCGCCTGCGATCTCGTCGTCGGGCGCTCGGGGGGGTCGATATTCGAGCTGACCGCCACCGGCAGGCCGGCGATCCTCGTCCCCTACCCGCATGCCGCCGCCGGACATCAGGCGAGCAACGCCGCCTGGATGGCGGAAGCCGGTGCGGCGACCGTGATTCGCGACGACGAGCTGGACGGCGGGCGGCTCGTCGGCGAGGTCGACCGCGTGCTCGCCGACGAGGCTCGGCTGGCGGGGATGGCCGCCGCCTCGGCGGCACTCGCCAAGCCGGATGCCGCGCGCCGGATCGCCGACCAGGTCCTTGCTGCCGCCGGGGCGAGGGGGGCTGGATGACTGCCGGGGGCGGACGAGGTTGGGCCGGCCGTCGCCTCCATTTCATCGGCATCGGCGGCGCCGGGATGAGCGGCTTGGCGCTCGTCTGCGATCAGCTCGGATCCAAGGTGAGCGGCAGCGACCGTGCCGACTCCTCTTACATGGAGCGGCTGCGCGCGGCCGGGCTCGCGCCCACCGTCGGCCATGACGCCACCAACCTTCCCGACGGCGCCGAGGTGGTCGTCTCGACCGCGATCGGCGCGGACAATCCCGAGCTGCGTCTCGCCCGCGAGCGGGGCCAGGCGGTCATCCGTCGCGGCGAGCTGCTCGCCGATCTCTGCCGGGAAAAGCGCCTGATCGCCGTCGCCGGCACGCATGGCAAGACGACGACCACGGCGATGCTCGCCTGGGCGCTGCGCGGGATCGGCGCCGACCCCGCCTTCTTCGTCGGCGGTGAGGTTTCCGGCCTGGGGCCGGACGGCGCCGCCGCCAACGCGGGCTGGGGCGGGGGGGAGGGGGTCGTCGCCGAGGCCGACGAGAGCGACGCCAGCTTCCTCGAGCTGGAGCCCGAGATCGCCGTGATCACCAACATCGAGATGGACCATCACTCCCGCTGGGGTTCGATGGCCGAGCTGCGGGCCGCGTTCGCCAAGTTCGCCGCAGGCGCAAGCGCGGCCGTCCTGCCAGCCAACGACGCGACCTGCATCGAGGCCCTAATA
>DASSXC010000218.1:0-2548 GCA_035704205.1 Solirubrobacterales bacterium
CGACTCATCCTAGTTGGCCAGCTGGCCAAGAGGCCTGGGCGACCGCTCAGCCGCGCGCGGCGGCGAGCTGGCCGCAAGCCGCGTCGATGTCGCGCCCGCGGGTGAGTCGCACCGTCGCGGTCAGACGATGCTCGGCCAGGATCGCTCGGAAGCGCTCGATCCGCTCCGGCGAGGAGCCGTCGTAGGCCCCGGTCGGGTTGTAGGGGATCAGGTTGACCTTGTAGACACGGCGGTCGAGCAGGGCGGCGAGCTCGCGGGCGTGCTCGGGCAGGTCGTTGACCCCGTCCAGCATCACGTACTCGACGAAGACCTTGCGGCGGCGCTGGGCGCGGTAGCGCCCGCAGGCGTCGAGCACCTCGGCCAGCGGCCAGCGGTCGTTGACCGGCATCAACTGCGAGCGCAGCCCGTCGTTGGGCGCGTGCAGCGAGAGGGCGAGGCTGAGCGGCATCTCGCATTCGGCCAAGCGGTCGATCCCCGGCACCCAGCCGACGGTCGAGATCGCCGTGCGGCGGTGGGTGACGCCCAGGTCCGGCAGACGTTCGCAGGCGCCGAGCACCGCGTCGAGGTTCATCGTCGGCTCGCCCATCCCCATGAAGACGACGTGGTCGATCGCTTCGCTGCGGCGGAAGTGCAGCGCCTGGTCGAGGATCTCGTCGGCCGTCAGGTTGCGGCCGAACTTCATCTGCCCGGTGGCGCAGAAGCTGCAGGTCAGCGGGCAACCCGACTGCGAGGAGAGGCAGACGGAGCGGCGCCCGTCACGGTAGCGCATCAGCACCGCCTCGATCGGCCGTCCGTCGCCGGTGTGGAAGAGCGCCTTGACCGTGCCGTCGTCGGACCTCGCCTCGGCGCGGAGCTCGAGGGTCGAGAGCGGCACCGCCTCCTCCAGCCGAGCGCGCAAAGCCGACGGCAGATTCGTCATCTCCGTGTAGGAGCCGGCCCCCCGCGCCACCCACTCCCAAACCTGGGAGGCGCGGTAGGAGGGCTCGCCGGCCTCGGCGAGGCTCTGCTGCAGCTGGGCGCGATCCACGCCCCCGAGTCTAGGGCGCGGGCGGTTGCTGCTCCGCTTCAGATGGCGGTTCGGGCGGCAGCGGCTGGGGGTTCAGCTCGGACTCCGGCGGCGGTTCCTGACCCGGCAGTGGCTCGGCTTCCTGGCGCCAGACGTCGTTGAGCGAGACCTGGATGTAGGCCCAGAGCGCCGGTGAGAGCAGCAGGTAGAGGATGATCGCGATCCAGCCGTTGAGCGGCTCCTTGCCGGCCAGGCGCGAGGCGCCCATGACCCGCTTCGTGCCGCGCCAGTAGGTGACCAGAGGGGGAACGATGATGAGGAAACCGGGGACCAACGCCAGCACCGAGTTGGTCGGGTTCTGACCCAGGTCGAAGCCTTTGGCGTTGCCGTAGTCGCGCAGCTCGCGGTTGATCCGGTACCACCAGACGATGTGGTAGATGCCGAGGGTGATGATCGGCAGCAGGGCGGCAGCCCAGGGACTGCGGACCTTCACCTCGTCCTGCGTGCCGCGGATCTGCATTTCGTAGGCCATCGGAAGCTCCGTTCTGGTGGGAAGCAGGGGGCAAGAGCGACCCTAGCCGACCGCAACCGCGCTGACCAGTCGATTGCGCTGATCGACTAGGCGCCCAGGACCTCGGCGGCGACCCTCTCGCCGGCCTGCAGGGCGCCCTCCATGTAGCCGCTCCACACGGTGGCGGTCTCGGTGCCGGCCCAATGCAGTCGCCCGCTGGGCTCGCGTAGGCGCGGGCCGCAGCTCGTCCAGCCGCCCGGGCCGAAGTTCGAGGTCGGTCCGCCACCCGACCACTCCTCCTCTTCCCAGGTCTGTTCGGCGTAGTCGAGCGGTTGCGCGGCGCGGGCGCCGTAGAGGCGCTCGAGGCAGGCGAGGACCGGGGCGCGTCGCTCGGCCGCCGGCAGTGAGGCCAGTTCGCGTGCCTCGGGGCCGCCGACGAAGCCGAGCAGGACGCCGGCCGAGCCGTCGCGGGGCGAGCTGTCGAAGGTGAGCGTGACCGGGCCGACGTCGGTGACGGCCTCGCCGCTGAGGCCGTCGGCGCGCCAGAACGGCTCCTCGTAGAGCGCCATGCACTTGGTCAGCGCTCCGGGCCGCAGGCGCTCGGCGAGCTCGGGCCGCCCGGGCGGCAGCGGATCGAGCTCGATCCGGGCCGCGATCGCCGGCGGCACGGCGACGATCGCCCGCCCGGCTTCCACCTCGATGCCGTCGGCTTCGACGCGAACCCCGCCGTCGTCCTGGGAGATGCGCCGCACAGGCGCGCCGAGCTGCAGGCGGTCGCCGAGCGACTCGGCGAGGCCGAGCGGCAGAAGCTGCGCGCCGCCGTCGAGGCGGTCCTGCTGGGCGCCGCCCTCGGTGTCGATCAGCTTGTCGAAGCTGCCCGCGGCGGCGACGTAGAAGAGGACATGGAGCATCGAGAGCTCCTCCGGCCCGGTCCCCCACACGGTGCGCCCGGCGAGGCC
The DNA here is from genome assembly GCA_035704205.1 of Solirubrobacterales bacterium. Lineage (GTDB taxonomy): Bacteria > Actinomycetota > Thermoleophilia > Solirubrobacterales > 70-9 > VRUE01. The sequence continues at coordinate 2,477 of DASSXC010000218.1, forward strand.
GATCAGCTCGCGACCGACCGCGGTGCTGACGTTGCGCTCGCACCACTCGGCGAGGGTTTCGCCGTCGAGCTC
>DASSXC010000219.1:0-4860 GCA_035704205.1 Solirubrobacterales bacterium
AATCTCTCCGCGGTGCCGGGGGGAGGCTAGGGCGAGGAGACACCGGCGCTACTCGGGCGGGTGGCATGGCGGCGGGGGTCCCCCATAGCGGAGGGCGCGAAGCGCCCGAGCACATGGGGGAGGGCCGCCATGACAGGACCCGCCCGCCTATTTGCCCGGGTGATTCCGTTCGTGTTCGCGGCGTTCCTTTTCGCGTTCCCGTTCGTGTTCGCGAATTTCCTTCTGGCGCTGGGCGCGTAGGCGATTCGCCTCCTTGCGGGTCAGCGGCAGCTTCGGCGTCACTTCGCGGCATTCGCGCCCGACGCAGTTCTCGAAGCGCCGCAGCTGGCGGTGGAGGAAGTTGCGGATCGGGTAGAAGTTCGGCACCTTGGCGATGTTGTTGAGCTCGTTGGGGTCCTTGTTGATGTCGTAGAGCTCCTTCTCACCGGTCGGCCAGGCGATGTACTTGTAGGGGCCGATGCGGATTCCCTCGTAATCCTTGGGCGGTGCCAGCAGTGAGGCAGTTGCCTCCGGTCCACTCGACGCGGTCGCGGACCGCCCCGGCCGGGGGGCTTTCGAGATCGCGCCCTGGGCGTTGACGTCGCTGGTCTCGACGAAGGACTCGAAGAGGATCGGCCGGCGGCTGCGCAGTTCCGGGTCGCGCAGGAAGGGCACCAGCGAGCGGCCGTCGAGGCTCTTGTCCGCTTCCACTCCCGCGATGTCGAGGATCGTCGGGGCGATGTCGATGTTCGCCGCCAGCTCGCCGGTCGAGCTGTCCTGCGGGATCCCCGGTCCGCGGATCAGGAAGGGCAGGTGGGTGGCCGGCTCGTAGGCGAGGAACTTGCCGCCGAGCAGGCGGTGCTCACCGAAGAAGAAGCCGTTGTCCGAGGTGAAGAGGATGTAGGTGTTGCGCAGGCGGTGCATCTGCCCCAGCGTGTCGACGATCTCCTTGACGCCGTCGTCGATCGAGCGCAGCGAGTCGAGCTGCTTCTCGTAGTAGACGCGGTAGGTGCGCTTCTCGTTCGGCGTCAGGTGTTCGGCATCGCGAATGAAACGGGGCTTGTCGGTGACGTTGCCCTCGTCGAACCCTTCCGAGCGGTCGTGCGGCAGGCGGGCCCCCTTGAACCAGTCGTAGTGGCGCGGCGCCGGCTCGGGTCCGGCGGGGCGGCGGAAGTCGCCATGCGGCGCGGTGTAGTCGACCTGGAGATAGAAGGGCTGCCCGGGAGGCGTCCCGAGCATCTCTTCCCGCGCCATCCAGTTGAACACGTCGGTCGCGTAGAGGCAGGGCCTTTCTTCGAGCGGTTCGAAGGGACAGCCGGCGGGGTCGCGCAGACCGTATTCGCGCGTTTCCCAGCTTCCGGGGTCTCCGTAGCTGGGGCTCAGCTGGCCGTTTTCGTTGAGTGTGTAGCCATAGAAGTAGTGGTTGGTGTCCGCTTTGAGGATCGTGTGCCAGGCGTCCCAGCCGGGCGGCACGCTGGTGCCGTTGTCGTACGGCTCGTCGCCGTAGCCGTTGAGGAACTTGCCGATGTGGATCGTGCGGTAGCCGGCGCCCTGCAGCCAGGTGGCGAGATTGTGCGAGGCGGCCGCCCGGAATGAGAAGCCGTAGTAGCCGCCGTTCGGCTGCACGTTGCCCTTGACCCCGTTGTTGTGCGAGTAGCGGCCGGTCAAGAGGCTTACCCGCGAGGGGCAGCAGAGCGGATAGGGGACGTAGTAGCGGTTGAAGGTCATGCCTTTGCCGGCGAGCAGGTCGAGCGTGTTCGGCATCGCCCGGGTGACCGCTGCGCCCGGAAAGGCCGTGAACGTCTCGTAGAGGCCGTCGAGGGTCTGATCGTCGGTCTGGATGACGACGAAGCTGGGCGGATCGGGATTGGGGTCGAGTGGCGGTTCCTCGGGTTCGACCGCGCCGGCCCGCCCGACGCTCAGCGCCAGCGCGCAGAGCAAGGCCAGCAGCGCCGCTGCCACCAGCGGGCGGGCGTGCAGAGACGCGCGGCTGTGCCTGACTCGGTCCATCGAAGCTCGAAACCACCGCTTGGGGCGAAGTTGCGAAGGGGGAACGCTAGAAAACCGCTAGGACGCGCCGAGCTTTTTCGCCGCTTCGCGGAAGTTCTTCACCGTCGCGCTGGGCGCTTTGCGCCCGTCGAGCTTCTCGCCGTGGCGATTGACCCAGATCACCGGCACCTTCATTTTCAGCAGCGGGGCGACGTCGGTCGTGTAGCTGGAGCAGATGTGGACCCAGCCTTTTTTGCCGCCGATCCGCCGCGCGCACTCTTTGAAGTGGACCGGGTCGGGCTTGTAGCTGCGCACCTGCTGGGCGGTGACCACGAGGTCGAGTTCGGTGCGCAGGTGGCGGCGGGAGATGCCGAGCAGTTTGTCGTCGATGTTGGAGATGATCCCGATCTCGTAGCGTTTGCCGAGCCGGTCCATCGCCGCGTTGGCCTCGCGGAAGGGCAGCCAGTAGGCGACGCTGTCGGGCAGGAACTGGGCGCGCGAGGGCTCGATCTCCCAGCCGACCTCGCGGGCGACCTTGACGATCGTGCGGCGCAGCACCTCGGCGTACAGTTCGTAGGAGCCGGCCATGATTTCGGCCTGCACTTCCATGAAGCGGGCGAGGAAGGGCCCCTCTTCGAAGCTGAAGCCGTCCTTGGCTGCCTCTTTCTTGCAGGCATCGATGATGCCCTTCTCCCAATCGATCAGGGTTCCGTAGCAGTCGGTGGTCACCCAGGTGATGGATTTGAGAGCCGGAAGAGGCACGGGGCGCGGCATCTTATAGGCTGCCGGCCGCGCTTCGCAGGGGCGCCTCTCTGGATCACTGACCAATGGACCTCCTCGAGTATCAGGGCAAGCAGCTTTTCGCCGCGCACGGCGTCGCCGTGCCGAGCGGCGAGGTCGCCGCGACGGTAGAGGACGCGGTCGCGGCGGCGGAGCGGATCGGCTACCCCTGCGCGATCAAGGCCCAGGTCCTGATCGGCGGCCGCGGCAAGGCGGGCGGGATCAAGATCGCCGCCGACAAGGAGCAGGCCGAGGGGCACGCCGGCGCGATCCTCGGCATGGACATCACCGGTCCGCACGGCGAGGGCCCTTTCCGGGTCGACCAGGTCTGGGTCGAGGGCGGCTCGGACATCGCCGCCGAGTACTACGCATCGGTGATCCTCGACCGCGGCGAGAAGAAGCTGCTGGCGATGGTCTCCGCCAAGGGCGGCATGGACATCGAGGCGGTCGCCGCCGAGGATCCCGGGGCGCTCGTCAGGGAGCACATCGACCCGACGCGGCCCTTTACGGCAAGCGAGGCGCGGCCGATCGTCGACGCCGCCGGGCTCGCCGAGGACGTGCGCGACGAGGCGGCCGAGATCTTGGCCAAGCTCGCCGAGACCGCCCAGGCCGAGGACGCGACCCTGATCGAGGTCAACCCGCTGATCGTCACGGCCGACCGCAGGGTCGTCGCCCTCGACGCCAAGGTGACGATCGACGGCAACGCGCTCTACCGCCACGAGGGCCTGGCCGAGCTCGACGCGGAGTCGATCGACGACCCCCAGGAGGCGATGGCACGCGAGAAGGGCCTCACCTACGTCAAGCTCGACGGCAACGTCGGCATCCTCGCCAACGGCGCCGGGCTCTGCATGTCGACCCTCGACGTCGTCGCCCAGGCGGGCGGCGCACCGGCGAACTTCCTCGACGCGGGCGGCGGCTCGAAGGCCGACGCGATCGTCGACGCGCTGACCGTGATCACCTCCGACGCGAAGGTCACCGCGATCCTCTTCAACATCTTCGGCGGCATCACCCGCTGCGACGAGATCGCCAAGGGCATCGTCGAGGCTTCCTCGAAGCTCGATCTTGGTGTGCCGCTGGTCGTCCGCCTCGACGGCACCAACTCCGAGCAGGGTCTGGAGATCCTCGCCGGGGCCGGTCTCTCCAACCTGCACCAGGAGACCACGATGCTCGGCGCCGCGCAGAAGGTCGTCGAGCTCGCCGGGGCGAGCAGCTGATGTCGATCATCGTCGACAAGGAGACGAAGCTCGTCGTCTCCGGCTTGACCGGCCGCGAGGGTTCCTTCCACGGCCTGCGCAACCAGGCCTACGGCACGCACCTTGCGGCCGGCGTGACGCCCGGCAAGGGCGGGCAGGACGTCGAGGGCGTGCCGGTCTTCGACTCGATCCGCGAGGCGGTCGAGCAGGAGGGCGCCAACACCTCGATGATCTTCGTCCCCGCCCGTTTCGCCGCCCCGGCGATCGACGAGGCGATCGAGTCGGGGGTCGAGACGGTGATCGCGATCACCGAGGGAATCCCGGTGCTCGACATGCTGAGGACCTACTGGAAGGCCAAGGAGGCGGGGGTGCGGCTGATCGGGCCGAACTGCCCCGGCGTCCTCTCGCCGGGCAAGGCCAACGTCGGCATCATCCCCGCCCAGTTCTTCGACCCGGGCAAGATCGGCGTCGTCTCCAAGTCGGGCACGCTGACCTACCAGATCGGCAACGAGCTGAAGCAGGCGGGCGAGGGCAACTCCTCGATCGTCGGCATCGGTGGCGACCCGATAATCGGCTCGGACTTCATCGACATCCTCGAGCTGTACGAGGCCGACCCGGAGACCGAGCTGATCGTGATGGTCGGCGAGATCGGCGGCGACGCCGAGGAGCGGGCTGCCGAGTTCATCGCCGCCGAGGTCTCCAAGCCGGTCGTCGCCTACATCGCCGGCTTCACCGCGCCGCCCGGCAAGCAGATGGGCCACGCCGGCGCGATCATCTCCGGGTCCTCGGGGACGGCGCAGGCGAAGAAGGAAGCGCTCGAGGCCAAGGGCGTGCGGGTCGGCGAAAGCCCCACTGAGACGGCGCGGATTGCCGTCGAAGTGCTGCGCGGTTAGGGCGAAGCGAGAGAGGTGGCGGGGTG
>DASSXC010000220.1:0-3250 GCA_035704205.1 Solirubrobacterales bacterium
TGGAGAGCGCCGTGGCGTCCACCGCGAGCGGCGGAATCACCACGTTCACCCGCGAGCCGTCCGCGAGGCGGGCGTCCGCCATCGGGCTCAACTCGTCCACCCGCCGGCCGAGCGGGGCGAGGATCCGCTCGATCGCGTTGCGCAGCTCCTCCTCGTCGGCAAAGGCAGCCTCCGCCGGCTCGATCCGACCGGCCCGCTCGACGTACACCTGGCCCGGCCCGTTGACCATCACCTCTTCGACCGCGGGGTCGGCGAGCAGGCCCTCCAGCGGCCCGAGCCCCACCGTGTCGCGCAGCACCCGCGCGACCAGCGCCTCGCGGTCCTCGCCGCCGAGCAGGGCGGCCTCGCGTTCGACCAGCCGGCGCACCTGCTCGCCCAGGTCGCCCTCGGGAAGCGCACCGGCCGCCGCCGTTTCGCGGCGCGCCTCGATCAGGTGGCCTCGCAACGACTCGGCGACCTCCTCGAGGTGCCGCCGCCGCGCATCCACCGGACCTAGGCCCCCGGGAGCAGCGTCACCCTGCGGGCGAAGCTCTCGGCGGCGATCAGCCGCAACGCCTGCCGCTTGGTCAGACCGAGCGTCGCCGCCGCAATCGCGCCCGGTCCCGGCCCTTCGGCGCCAGGCCGGAGCGCCAGCAACGGCACCCCGGCCGCGGCCACGTAGGTGCGACCCGGGCCAGCGCCAGCCGGTTCGCTCGTCACGACGACGTCGACCCTCGATCCACCCGCCGGCCCGGCCGAGAGCAGCGCGTCCGCGCCGCTGACCGCGATCTCGACCGGCCGCCTGCCTCCACCGAGGCGACGTTCCTCGCCAGGTCCTTTTTGGCCAAGGCCAAGCTGTGCCCCAAGCAGATAGGAGCCCGCGGGCAACGGCGCCCGCGTGACCAAGCCGAGCGCTTCCCCCGGTGCGACCAGCGCGCCCGGCGGGGCAAACCGCTCCGGCACGCGGCGTATTTCGAAGCCCGAGCGGATCTGACTCGGACCGATCCGCTGGTCCGCGCCGATGTCCGCTGCCAGAACGACGACGGGCCGCAGGGGACCGTAGCCACGCACCGCGTTCGCGCCGTAACCGTCGGCGATCGCCGCCGCCCCGGCCGCCGCCAGCAATGCCAGCAGCAGGAATGCGAGCGCTCGCCTGCGCCGGCTCATGCGATCGGCGAGTTGCGGTTCCTGGTCGTGGGGAGCTCGAGCAGGGCGATCGACCCTCGCACCGAACGCCGCAGGGCGAAGCGACCCCCGTGTGCCGCGGCGACCTGCCGGACCACGCTCAAACCGTGGCCGTGCCGCGGGCCGGAGAGCCGTGCGATCACCTCGGCCGGCGCACCACGCCGAGCCGGTGGGCGGGAGGCGCTGCCGGAATCCGCGATCACGATCCGCACCCCACCTTTGTGCGGCCGGGCATCGACGGAGATCGCCGGGCCGCCGTGCTCGATCGCGTTGACGATCAGGTTGTCGAGCGCCTGGGCGAGATCGACCCTGTCGCCGACGACAAACGCCCGGCCGGCGCGCCAGCGCAGCTGCAGCGAGCCACCGCCGAGACTGGCACGCGCCTGCCAGCGGCGCACCGCGGCTTCGACCAACGGCCGCACTTCCAGCGTTTCCCTCGGGCGCTGCAGGCCGCCGCCGTTGACCTCGCGGTCGAGCCGCTCCAGCGCAGCGGCGGCCAGCCGCACCGAGCTCGCCAGCACCGGCGGAGAGTCCGCTGTCCCGCCACCGGCCAGAGCTATCGCCTGCAGGGGCCGGCGCAGCTCGTGCATCGCCTCGTTGAGGGCGCTGCGCCGCCGTCCCGCCCGCAACCCCTGGGCCGCCGCGACCGCGGCCATGGTCGCCGCCAAGGGCCAACCGGCGACGATCGCGGCCAGCTCGATCATCCCTCGAGCAACCTGTAGCCGACGCCCCAGCAATTGATCACGAAGCGCGCCTTCTCGGGGTCGAGTTTGCGTCGCAGGCGGCTCGCGTGCGAATCAAGGGTCCGCGTCTTGGTCGGCGTCCGGTACCCCCAGACCTCGCCCAGCAGCTCCCGCTTGGAGAAGACCCGGTGCGGATCGGTGGCGAGCACGCGCAGCAGCGAGAACTCTTTCTTGGAGAGCTGCACGGCGCGACCGTTCACCCAGGCCCGCCGCCGCCCGGGGTCGACGACGATGTCGCCAACCCGCAGCGGCCCCGTGCGCCGCACCTCGACCCGGCGCAGCACCGCACCGATCCGCGCCCGCAGCTCACCGTAGTGGAACGGCTTGACCAGGTAGTCGTCGGCGCCGAACTCCAGACCGCGAACGCGGTCTTCCTCCGAGCCGCGACCGCTGAGCACGATCACCGGCAGGCGGGGGTCGAAGCGGGAGATGACACCGTCGGCTTCGCGGATCTCTCGCAGCACCTCCAACCCCGAAGCGTCGGGAAGGGTCAGGTCGAGCAGCATCAGATCCGGGTGCTTGTAGCGACAGAGGCGCAGCGCGTCGGAAGCGTTGGGCGCCGGCAGCACGCCGAAGCAATCCGCCACGAGGTTGTCGCAGAGCAGCTCCAACGTCGGGGCGTCGTCCTCGCAGACGACGACGCTGGCGATTTCTCGTCTCTGGGGCAGCATCGGCCCTCTTCAAAGGGCCCGGCCGCCAAGACTCTCCCCCTCACCGCCGCACTCAGGCCGCAAAGCGCGCGGTTTTCAGGTCGCCGGCAAGCCCTCGAGCAGGTCGACGTACCGCAGCGTGTGGCGGTCGACGAGGAAGTTGGCGCGAACCCGCTCGCGGGCCGCCTCGCCGATCGCGGCGGCGCGCTCGGGATCGGTGAGCAGGTCCCCAACCGCCGTCGCGAACTCCTTCGAGTCGAGCGGGTTCTGCAGCAGCACCCCGTTGACCCCGTCGTCGATCTGGTCGACGATGCCGCCGACCGCCGTCGCGACCACAGGGCGCGCCTTCCACATCGCCTCGGTGACGGTGAGGCCGAAGCCCTCCTTGAGGCTCTTCTGCACGACGATCGCCGCCCGACGCTGGAGCGCGTTGACGATCGCGCCGTTCTCGGCGAGGTCCTCCATCGGCAAGCTGGCCAAGAGCACCCGCGACCGCACGCCGTCCGGCAACCGACTCCGGTCGGCCTCGACTTCGGCCAGAACCGCGGCGCCATCCGGGTCGTCGCTGACCGAGCCGAGGCTCGGCCCCGCCAGCACCAGCCAAGCGTCGTGGCCGGCGCCGAATACCTCGACGAAGCCGTGCATCACCCCGGCCGGGTCCTTGAGCCGGTCCCAACGGGAGACCTGCACGAC
>DASSXC010000221.1:0-2778 GCA_035704205.1 Solirubrobacterales bacterium
GTAACCCGCTGACGTATCGGGCGCAAGGCCTTGTTCGATCAGTCGAAGACCGCCCGCTCCACCGCCTCGATCTCGTTCGGGCAGCCGCTGACGGCCGGCGCCTTGCCGAGCGCCGTGTCGGGGTCCTTGAGGCCGTGCCCGGTGAGCACGCAGACGACGGTCTCTGGCGCGGCCGCCCCCTCGGCGGTCGGCAATCCGTGCGCGAGCAGGCCGGCGACCGAGGCGGCTGAGGCGGGCTCGCAGAAGACCCCCTCGCTTGCGGCCAACCAGCGATAGGCATCGAGGATCTGCTCGTCGGAGACGGCGGCGACCCGCCCCCGCGAAGCGGTGAAGGCGGCCATCGCCTCCTCCCAGCGGGCGGGGTTGCCGATCCGGATCGCCGAGGCGACGGTCTCGGGTTCGGCGACGGCGGCGCCGTGCACGAGCGGTGCCGCACCCTCGGCCTGGAAGCCGTAGACGATCGGGGCGACGCCGAGCTCTTCGAAGCCACGCCAGTAGGCGGTCACGTTGCCGGCATTGCCGACCGGGATCGCCAACGCTCCCGGTGCCTCCCCCAGCTCCTCGACCACCTCGAAGGCGGCCGTCTTCTGCCCCTCGATCCTGAACGGGTTGACCGAGTTGACCAGCTCGATCGGGTGCTTCTGGGCCAGCGCCCGGACGATCTGCAGCGCCTCGTCGAAGTTCCCCTGCAGAGCGACCACGCGCGCGCCGTGCATCAGCGCCTGCGCCAGCTTGCCGATCGCGATCTTGCCCTCGGGCACGATCACCGCCCCCCGCATCCCCGCCCGCGCGGCATACGCCGCCGCGCTGGCGGCGGTATTCCCGGTGGAAGCGCAGATCACAGCCTCCGCCCCCCGCCCCTTGGCCCGCGACACCGCCACCGTCATCCCCCGGTCCTTGAACGACCCGGTCGGATTGGCCCCCTCGAACTTGAGATACGCCCGCACCCCCAGCCGCTCTGACAAGCGCTCCGCGTAGATCAAGGGGGTCGATCCCTCATTGAGGCTCACTACGGGATCTCCCGGCTCAAGGGGCAATCGATCTCGGTAACGCTCTATCAGCGGAACGGGCATCAGGAGGCGAGCCACCGCGGAATCGGGCAGGACCTTGGGTGGGCGTCGGGGGTCCCCGCGAGGGTGCCTCCCCCCGGCACCGCGGAGTGATTCCGCCCCGAAGGGGCACAAGATTCGTCCCACCGAAGGTGGGACATAGGCACCCTCGCGGGGACCCCCGACGCCCTCACCCTCATCCCCCTCACACAAACTCCTCCTCAATGACCCGAATGAAGCGAGGCTGGGAGCGGATGTCCTCGAGCCCCGCGATCTCATCGACAGCCGCCGCAAAGCGCGACTCGAGACACTCGTGGACGACCATCACCAGGCGGGCGTCGTCGCCGATCCCACGCTGCACGACGCTCTTCACCGAGATCTCGTTCTCGCCCAGCACCTGCGCGATCCGCGCCAGAACCCCCGGCTGATCGGCGACCTCGAGGTGCAGGTAGAAGGACGAGGTGACGTCCGCCACCAGGGGCAGCTCCTCGCGCGCCTCGTTCACCGGCGCGTCGCCGGAGAGGATCGAGACGACATCGCCGAGCACCGCGGAGGCGGTCTCGACGCCGCCGGCGCCGGGCCCCGACATCGTCACCTCGGTGATCGCCGGCGCCTCGACCATCACGGCGTTGAAGGGCCCGCCGATCGGGGCCAGGGGATGGCCGCTGTAGAGGAAGCAGGGGAAGACGCGGACGCTGATCCCGCCGTCGCGGCGCTCGGCGACACCGAGCAGCTTCAAGGAGAGATCGAGCTCCTTGGCGTAGGCGAGGTCGTCGGGCTGGATCGCCTCGATGCCCTCGCAGGCAACCTGGCCGAGGGTGACCGGGGTGTGGAAGGCGAGCCTGGCGAGGATCGCCATCTTCGCCGCGGCATCGGCCCCGTTGACGTCATCGGTCGGGTCGGCCTCGGCGTAACCGAGTTCCTGAGCCCGCTCCAGAACCCGCTCGTACGCGGCGCCCGTCGCCGCCATCTCGCTGAGGATGAAGTTGGTCGTCCCGTTGACGATCCCGAAGACCTTGTCGATCTCGGTGACGCCGAAGCTCTCCTGGATCGTGCGGACGATCGGGATCACACCGGCGACCGCGGCCTCGAAGCGGAGCTGCACCCCGGCTTCGCGGGCGGCGTCGAACAGCTCCTCGCCGTGCTGGGCGAGGAGCTGCTTGTTGGCGGTGACGACCGGCTTGCCGGCCCGCAGCGCTTCGAGCACGTAGCCGCGGGCTGGGTCGGTGCCACCGATCAGCTCGACGATCACGTCCGAGCGGGCGAGGATCTCGACGAAGTCGCCCTCGCTGCGCGACAGCGTGCCGGCAAGCTCCGGTCGCCGCCCGGTCGCCGCCTCGACCGCATCGGCCCGTTCAGCGAGCAGCTTGGCGAAGGCGCCACCGACAGTGCCGCGCCCCAACACCCCGATGCGAACCGGCTCAGCCATCGACGTCGCGTGACGTTAGGTCCTCGTAGGACTCGCGCCGTACGACGACCCGTGCATCGCCGTCGCGACAGAAGATCACCGGCGGCCGGGTGACGCCGTTGTAGTTGCTCGCCATCGCGTGCCCGTAGGCGCCGGTCGCCGGCGTGACCAGCACGTCGCCGACCGCCGGCGCCGCCAGGGTTGCGTCGCGGACGATCACGTCGCCCGACTCGCAGTGCATGCCGGCGATCGTCGCGGTCGTGTCGGCCGCGGCGCCCGCCCGGTCGGCGATCAGCGCCTCGTAGCGGGAGCCGTAGAGCA
>DASSXC010000222.1:0-9608 GCA_035704205.1 Solirubrobacterales bacterium
GAGCGCGGGCGAGTCGTGCGCCTTCGCCTGCCGGGAGAGCACCGAGGAGACGACCAGGTTGGCGACGACCGAGAGGCCCATCACGGCGATGCCCACCCACAAGGACTCGACCTGGGCACCGACGACCAGGCGATGCGTCGCCTCGTAGACGATGATCCCGGCGCCGACCAGAATCAGCATTCCCTCGATCGTCGCCGCCAGGCTCTCGACCTTCTCGTGGCCGTAGGGATGATCCGCGTCGGCCGGCTCGTCGGCCTTGCGCACGGAGACGAAGGCGACAACCGAGGCGACCAGGTCGATCAGCGAGTGGATCGCCTCGGTGAGGATCGCGATCGAGCCGGTGATCGCGCCGGCGGCGAGCTTGATCGCGATCAGGACAGAGTTGGAGGCGATCGAAAGCCCCGCCGCGCCGCTTTTGCTGCGAATCATCGGTCCGCGGGCGCCGCGCCGGCGGCGCTGTCCTCCAAATGCCGGACGAGCAACCGCGCGGCGCGGCCGCGATGGCTGATCCCGTTCTTCTCCGCCTGGCTGACCTCCGAGTAGGTGCGCGTGTCCTCCGGGCCCGTTGCCTCGGGGACGAAGGCCGGGTCATAGCCAAAACCGCCCTCGCCCCGCGCCCGCTCGATCAGATGACCGTCGCAGCGCGCCTCGAAGACGTGCTCGGTCCCGTCGGCTTCGACCAGCGCCAGCGCACAGACGTAGTAGGCGCCTCGCTCTCCCCCCGCCGCGGCGACCTCGCGCAGCAACTTCTTCAGGTTCTCCTCGTCGCTGGCACCCTCGCCGCCGTAGCGAGCCGAGTGGATTCCGGGCCGCCCGCCGAGGGCCACCGCGCCGATCCCAGAGTCGTCGGCGATCGTCGCCGCACCCGTCGCCGCGTGCGCCGCCCGCGCCTTGTCGAGCGCTATCTCGGCAAAGCTGTCGCCGTCCTCGGGAGGAAGCTCGACACCGTCCGGCAGCGGCTCCAGCTCGACCCCGGGCAGCAGTTCGCGCATCTCGCGCAGCTTGTGCTTGTTGCCGGTGGCGAAGATCAGGGGCACGGGGTCAGGTCCCGGCTGCCCGATCCCGCACCTGGCGCAGTCGCGAAATGCCCATCTCGGCGAGACCGAGCGGCTCGTCTGGCGGCGCTGGCGACGAAGCCGGGGTCGATGTCGACCGGCCGGATGTCGGCCGGCGCCCTGTCGTGGCTACGCGAGGCTGGCATCGAAGCGAGTCTGTCATGACCGGGCCCACCGCGGGGTGCGCGGTCCAGGTCAGAGGTCCGGCTGCGGGAATCGCCAGCGGGGCGGCGCGGCGCAGTGCCGTCGCCGCCCCATGGCGCTCGAGATTATTTTTCGCCGAAAAGCAACTCGCTGCCGGTGTAGGTGCCGTTGGTGAATTCACCGGCTTTGCCGCAACCTGCCGACTGCGTGTATTTGAGGCTGGTCACATTGAACGTGGCTTTGATTTTGCGTTCGCTGCCCGTACCGGTGTTTTCGAAGCTGACGCCTGCGACTCCGGTCTGGGGCGGATAGACGATGTGACACACCCCCGCGGCGATGTATTCGTATCCGTTGACTTCGGGGGGACATTCGATCCCGAAAGTGCCGACGTAAGGCGGGCCCGCATTGAGCGCGTGCAGCACGTACTTGCATTCATGCGACATGATGGTGACCACCACGGAGGATCCGCCGTTGGATTTGCCCCCGCACTGCGTACGCACCGGTGAGAACGCCAGCGTCGGGGTCGCGGCTGAGGCCGCGCCGAAGAAGTCGACTATCTGGCATTCCACGTACCCCGCCTGCACGACCTGTTTGTGGGACGAAAGTGAGTTGCCGTTGACTTTCACCGGGTAGCTTTCGGCTTCGAACCGCGGCTGGCTTGCGACTTCTTCGGATTCTTCGCCGGCCATATAGACGCCGACCGGCGTCGCCGAGGCGCTCGACGCCATCGCGCAGAACAGGCCCAGGCTGAGGAGCATGGCGCCCATCAGCGGACCCATGCGGCTGAGCAGCGGCCGCGTGGTCCGATCCGTGAGGTTGTGTTGGCTACAGGACATCGCTTCCTCCCTTCCGGCCCGTGGGGGCCGGGCAGATGACTGGATGGGTGTTACGAGCCGGCGCTCCGCGGCCGGCCGGCCCAAACTCCCACCAAGCCTTCGAGCTCGCCTTGCCATTGTGGAAAATGATGCGCAAAGATTTGAGCGAATTGCCAAGTTGATTCGCTGAAAAACAACTGAATGCACTACCGGATCCAGAAAAGGGACTACGGCGGAGTCACTCTCCAGGGTCGCCACAGCGATCCAGCCGGAGCGCCACCTGCAGCTCGGGCGCACAGCTCTCGATCGTGCGGTTGAGCTTCCCCTCGACGGTGCGCAGGCGGTTGCGAACCGTCTGGCGACTCACGCCGAGAGCCGAGGCGGCCGAGGAGATGTTGCTGCCGGCGGCGAAATAGGCCCGCAATGTCTCGCGCAGCCCGGCGCCGCCATCGTCGCGGCCGTCGGCAAGCGGCGCCAGGTAGAGCTGGTGCAGCGATCTGGCGAGCAGAGGATCCTGCGAAATCGACGCCATCAGGCCAACATCCGCATATAGAACGACGCCGCCGCTGCCGCGCCGTGTTATCCGCAGGGCGGCGCTCGCCTGTTCGTGCGTGAGGCGCCACCCCTCGACCCCACGTGCGGGCTCGCCGAGGGCGATCAGCGCATCTCCCGGAGTGCCCGACAAGCGTCGAGCGACCTCGGCCATCGCAATTCGGCGCCGTCCCCCGAACCACGCCCACGCGGTATCCCCCGCCGGCCGAACCAACAGCAGTCGGCGATCGACCGCATCGGCGAGGCGCCGTAAGACCCGTGCCGCGCCCTCACCGCGGGCAATCGCGCCGATGTGCCAGTCGTCCATCTCATACGCCAAACCGTTCGCCCCGTTCGGATCGCCGGCCAGCAACTGCTTCACGCGCTCGATCTCGTGCCGCTCCGGAGGATGGCGCCGGTGTCCGCACTCGCGGTTGTACTCGCCGGTGGCGGCCAGCACCAGGCGTTCGAAGCGTGCCGCCTGTCCGTGCATGACCAGGCGCAGGGCATGGCCTCGAATCGGTCCGTCGCCCGCCGCCTCCATGACGAAGTCGCTGAACAGCGTGTAGCCGGCGATGTAGCGGCGCAGGACAAGGTCGAGGGTGACGCCGTTACGAGCCGCGAGACGCGCCTGGGCCAGCAGCGCCACCGGCACCGGCCGGACCCTGTCGTCCTCCCACTCGATGCCGGCCAAACCGTCGTCGACCCCTGCCGCCACCGCGTTGCGCAACCCCTCTGCATACTCCTGGTCCTCGACCCCGCCCGAGTCCGACAGGCCATGCACGCGGAGGACGATCGCCTCTTCGATCGCGGGGCGCTGCTCCTTCAGATGGGCGAGAAGAGGCGCGCGAACTGCCTCCTTTTCCGGCCCGTCTCCCACCACGTGCACCCTCTCCCCAGCTACGAACCGGGTTGACGTACCCCTGTGTTTTCAATATACCCGAGCGATGTCCGGATCGGTCGGCAGGGCCTCAGTTCTCGGTAAACGATTCGCCTAGAGACAACTCTGAGTCGCGAAGATCAGGTCCCGGTTACCCGGTCCTGCACCTGGCGCAGTCGCGAGATGCCCATCTCGGCGAGACCGAGCAGCTCGTCGAGCGAGGCGCGCGAGAGCGGCGTGCGCTCGGCCGTCGCCTGCACCTCGACCAGGCCCCCGTCGCCGGTCATCACCACGTTGGCGTCGACCTCGGCCCGCGAGTCCTCGCCGTAGTCGAGGTCGCAGAGCGCCCGGCCGTCGACCATGCCGACGCTGACCGCAGCCACCGACCCGGTCAGCGGCATCGTCTCGATCTTCTTCGCGTCGAGCAGCTTCTGCAGCGCCAGGCGCAGGGCGACGTAGCCGCCGGTGATCGCCGCGCAGCGCGTGCCCCCGTCGGCTTCGAGCACGTCGCAGTCGACGTAGACGCTGCGTTCGCCGAGCGCCTTGAAGTCGACCACGACGCGAAGCGAGCGGCCGATCAGCCGCTGGATCTCCACTCCGCGCCCGTCCTGCTTGCCGCGCGAGACGTCGCGGGCCTTGCGATCTCCGGTCGAGGCCGGCAGCATCGCGTACTCGGCCGTGACCCAGCCTTTGCCGCGCCCCTGCATCCACTTCGGCACCGTCTCGTTGACCGAGGCGGTGCAGATCACCCGCGTCTTGCCGATCGAGATCAGCGCCGAGCCGGCGGCGCTGGCGACGAAGCCGGGGTCGATGTCGACCGGCCGGATGTCGGCCGGCGCCCTGTCGTAGCTACGCGAGGCCGGCAATTAAATTTCGCGCTCCGCTCGCCGCACGAAGAACCGGATATGCACGCTTGCTCGCTCCGCGCTCATGGGGCGAGTCTGTCATTTCTCCGGCCAGACGCGCAGGCCGCGCTGGGAGAAGTGGGCGTCGAAGGCGAACGCCTCGCCGCCGCCGTCGCGCTCGATCAGGGCAAAGGAGGTCGCGTCGACGTAGCTCCAGCGCTTGTCGCGATGGCGCTCGAGGATCTCCCAGGCCTCCTCCTCGACTTCCGGTTCGAGCCGCACCAGCTCGATCGCCTCACCGGCCCGAAAGCGCCGCCCCCACTCCACCGCCTCCTCGTAGCCGACCCTGACCAGCAAGGCGGTGTAGGTCTCGGCAAAGACGTAATTGGAGGTGAAGAGCGTCGCGCCTTCGTCGATCAGGCTCGTCAGGGCGGTCCGCGCCCGCTCGTGCTCTGCCTCGGACTCGTTGCGCAGCGCCACGAAGGCGCTGGTGTCCACGAAGACCGACCTCATGAGCCGTAGAGGTCGTGGTCCAGGGTGGTCACGCTGGTGCCCTCGCGCCCACGACCCGGATCCTCGTCGACGAGGAAGCGCAGCAGGGGATCGGCGCCTGGATCGGCGAGCCGAGCGCGCTCGGCTTCGATCAGCTCCCGCACCACCGCGGCGATGCTCCCTGCCTTGCCCGCCCGCTGACGGAGCCAGCGGTATTGGGCGTCGTCGAGATATAGCTGAGTTCGATGCTTCATGCTGGAATACAGCATAAGCCTTGGATCGGACGCCATCGCCACCCCGAGCGCCCGCGGTCCACTCAGTGCAGCCGGCGGCAGGGGAATGGGGGCAGCCCGCGTCGCGAGCTGCCCCTCCTCCACCCTCATTTGAAGGCCACCCTGTCGACGGCCTGCTTGATCTTGTCGACGATCACGTCCGCCAGCTCGGTTCCCTGCTTGCCGTTGAACCCTTTCATCGCCGCGACCATCCCCACCATCAGCAGCGAGACGAGCAGGATCAGGCCGACGTACTCGACCGTGCCCTGCCCCGACTCGCCCCCGACCAAGCCCCGGATCGCTCGCACTCGTCGCTCGATCGCGGCATGCGCGAAACCCATCAGCATGTAAATCATCGAAGCCTCCTTTCGGGTTTGCCTCGATGCTGCAAGGCCGCGAATCACGGATCTAGACCTAAAAGGACCAATTCAGCGGCGGGAATGTAAAAAGTCAGCGCAAATCGGTCCCGGCCCCGGCTGCGGGTACGCTCAGCGGCCGATGCGGGTCCTCGTCGTGACCAACTTCGTCCCCGATGCCGGGGCGCCACAACGGGGCAGGTGGGTGCTCGATCAGGTCGAGGAGATCCGCCGCCTCGGCGTCGACGTGGAGGTCTTCAGCTTCCCGCCGGGCTCGAGCCACTACCTGCCGGCCGCCTGGCGCCTGCGGCGACTGCTGCGCCACGAGTCCTTCGACCTCGTCCACGTCCACTATGGGCTGACCGCCTGGTCGGCGCTGCTCGCCGGCGCCCGGCCTCTCGTCGTCAGCTTCCACGGGACCGACGTCCGGCACCCCGTGGTCGGGCCGCTCTCGCGACGCCTCACCAGGCGCGCCGACCTCGTCGCCGCCGTCTCGCGGGCGCTCTTCGAGCCCGAGGACGGGCGACCCGGCCTTCCCCCCCTCCCCGGCTCCGCGGTCCTGCCGTGCGGTCCCGACATCAGGCGCTTCCGCCCGCTTCCCCGAGCGGAAGCCCGCCGGGAGCTGGGCCTCGATCCCGACGCTCGCTATCTGCTCTTCCCCGCCAACCCCAACCGCGCGGAGAAGCGAGTCGATCGGGCGGCCGAGGTCGCGGCGTCAACGGGCGCCGAGCTGCTTACCGGCGGCTCGATCGACCCCGACCGGATGCCGCTCTGGGTCAACGCCGCCAACGCGGTGCTCGTCACCTCCGATTACGAGGGATTCGGCCTCGCCTGCGTCGAGGCGCTTGCCTGTGACGTCCCGATCCTCTCGACCCCGGTGGGAATAGCACCCTTCGCCCTTGCCGGGATCGCGGGGGCGTTCTGCGCCCCCTTCGGGGCGGCGGCCTGGAGCGAGGCCGCGCGTCCGCACCTGGCGGCAGCCGACCCTCGGATCGCCGGCTCGGCCCGGGCGGCCTCGCTGTCGGCGGCACGGATGGCCGAACGGACGGTCGTCGCCTACCGCGACGTCCTCGGGCAGGATCCGCCGCCCGAACGATCGCCGGGTAATAGATAGATTGAGCCGAAGATGAGCGAGGAGAAACGCGACTCCGGCAACGGCGGCAGCGGCCCGCAGGTCGAGGCGGCCGAGCAACGGTTGCGCGAGGCCGCGGCGTCTGCCGCCGCGGCAGAAGAGCGGGCGACGGCCGAGATCCGCGCGCTCGAAGCGGATCTGGAGAAAGAGCGACAGACGCACGCCGAAGAGCTCGAGCGGCTGCGGCGTGAGCATGCCGAGGAGCTCGCGGGTGAGCGCCAGGCGCGCGAGCGCGCGATCACGGCCGCCGAGAGCCGCCTCGCCGAGATCGACGCACAGGCCGAAGCGGCCGAGAAGCGGGTCGAGGCAGCCGAGCGACGGGCGGCCACCGCCGAGGGCTCCAGCACCGACGTCGAGACCCGTGCCCGCGAAGCGGCGGCCGCCTGGCTGCGCGGTCAGGTCGAGGCGATCCGGCGAGAGGCAAGCCGATAGCGGCAGGCAGCGAGTGCGACGTTGCCGTGGTCGGCGGCGGGGCGGCTGGGCTGTGGACGGCGCTGCGGGCGGCCGAGCAGGGTGCCGCCGTCTGCGTGATCTCGCGCACGCCGCTCTCTCAGAGCGCCAGCTTCTGGGCGCAGGGCGGATTGGCGGCCGCCCTGGAGCCCGGCGACTCTCCCGCCCAGCACGCGGCCGACACGATCGCCGCCGGACGGGGCCTCTGCCGCCCCTCCGCGGTGGAGACCCTGGTCGAGGAGGCCCCCGCCGCGGTGCACGAGCTGCGCCGGCGTGGCGTCAGCTTCGACCTCGACGGCGATGGCGAGCTGTCCCTGGGCCTGGAGGGGGGGCACACCCGTCGGCGCATCGTCCACGCCGGAGGCAGTCAAACGGGGCACGAGATCACCGCGAAGCTCGCCGCGATGGCCGCGGCCGAGCCGGGCATCACGGTCCGCGAGAGGACCTCGGCGGTGGCGCTTTGGAGCGACGGCGAGCGCTGTCATGGCCTCCTGACCGGCGGGGAGCCGATCGGCGCCTCCGCGACGGTGCTCGCAACCGGAGGTGGCGCGGCACTGTGGCGGCGCACCAGCAATCCCCGTGGCGCGATCGGCGCCGGTCCGGTTCTCGCCGCCGCGGCGGGGGCGGACCTGGCCGACCTGGAGTTCTGCCAGTTCCACCCGACCGCACTCGCCCTCCCCGGCAACCGCTTCGACGGAATGCTGATCACCGAGGCCGTGCGGGGCGAGGGGGCCACCCTGCTCGATTCCTCCGGCCGCCGCTTCACCGACGAGCTGGCGCCCCGCGACGCGGTCACCGCGGCGATCCTCGACCGGATCGAGGCCGACGGGGGCGGCCATGTGAGCCTCGACCTGCGCGAGGTCGACCCCGATCGCTTCCCTAACGTCTTCGACTCGCTGCGGGAGGCGGGGCTCGATCCGCGAGCCGAGCCGGCGCCGGTCGCGCCGGCCGCTCACTACACGATGGGAGGCATCGCGGTCGACCTCGACGGACGCTCGTCGCTGCCGGGGCTGTTCGCGGTCGGCGAGTGCTCCTGCACCGGCCTGCACGGCGCCAACCGCCTCGCCTCCAACTCGCTCAGCGAGTGCTTTGTCTTCGGCGGCCGCGCCGCGCGGGCGGCGCTGGAGGAGAAACCGGCGAGCGAGCGTCCGCCGCTGCCCGACTGGCGCTTCCAACCGCCGACCGAGGAGACCCGCGACGCGGTCTGGCGCTTGGCCGGCCCGCTGAGAGACGCCGAACAGCTAAGCGAGCTGCTCGGCGATCCCTACCCCCTCGCCGCCGCGATCGCCACCTGCGCGCTGGAGCGAGCCGAGACCCGTGGCGGCCACCGCCGCGCCGACTTCCCCGCGATCGACCCTGAGCTCGACGGCGTCCACATCGTGCTCTCTCCCGACGGTGAGACCCGTCGCGAGGAATGGCGCTGAGCTAGCGTCAGCCTGTGCTGCTCGGTGTCGACGTAGGCGGGACCTTCACCGACGCCGTCCTCTTCGACGGCGAGACGGTCCACACCGCAAAGCTGCCGACGACGCCGAAGAACCAATCGATTGCCGTGATCGGCGCGGTCCGGGAGGTTCTTGGCCGGGCCGGCGCGGAGGCGGGCGCCGTCGAGTCCTTCGCCCACGGGATGACGGTGGGCACCAACGCCCTGCTGGAGGAGCGCGGTGCCCGCACGGCGCTGATCGCGACCGAGGGCTTCGCCGACCTGCTCGAGATCGGCCGCCAGGATCGTCCCGAGCTCTACCGACTCTGCACCCCGAAGCCGGCGCCGCTGGTCGAGCCCGAGCTGCGCTTCGAGGCGGCGGAGCGGGTTGGGCCCACCGGGGAGATCGAATCGCTGGCCGGCGGTGAGGTCGAGCGGCTGGAGGAGTTGGTCAGGGAAAGCGCCGCCGAGGCAGTCGCGGTCTGCCTGCTCTTCTCCTACGTGGACCCCTCGCACGAGCGAGCGATCGCCGCGCATCTGCGCGAGGCGTTGCCCGGCGTCCACATCTCCACCTCGCACGAAGTCCTGCCGCGCTTCCGCGAGTACGAGCGCTGCTCGACCACGACCATCGACGCTTACCTGTCGCCTCTGCTGGGTCGCTACCTGGGTCGACTAGGCGAGGCCGCCTCGGCCGCCGGGCTGCCACGTCCCCTGGTGATGCAGTCCTCCGGCGGGGTGGCCTCCGCCGAGGACGCCGCCCGGGCGGGCGCCTGGAGCGTCCTCTCCGGACCAGCCGGCGGCGCGGTCGGCGCCGGCCTGCTCGCCCGCGCCAGCGGAGACGGCAACGCGCTCGGCCTCGACATGGGCGGCACCTCGTGCGACGTCTGCGTGGTCGAGGACGGCGACGTGCGGCGCACCGACTCGCGCCAGATCGCCGGCCGGGTCATCCAGCTTCCGATGGTCGACGTGCACACGGTCGGAGCCGGCGGCGGTTCGATCGGTTGGAGGGACCCGGGCGGTGCTCTCAGGGTCGGCCCGCGCTCGGCCGGCGCCGAACCCGGTCCCGCCTGTTACGGCCGCGGCGGGACGGAGCCGACGGTCACCGACGCCAACCTCCTGCTCGGCAACCTCGCCGCCGACTCGACCCTCGCCGGCGGCGTGCCGCTCGACGTCGAGGCTGCCCGAGCGGCGGTCGGCGGGCTGGCGGGCTCCCTGG
>DASSXC010000223.1:0-14066 GCA_035704205.1 Solirubrobacterales bacterium
CCGGCCGATCAGGGTGAGAACGACGATCGCGACCAGGGCCGCGGCAAGCACGACCTTAGGACGCCGCAACGAGAGCGGCAACCGCCTCTCCTCCCGTCGGCGAGTAAACACGCTTGGCGCTTATACCAGCATGCTCGGCTCACCCCCACCGGTCTTTAACGCGTTGTACACAAAAGACCACCTACCGGGCTCGGTGGGGATCTCGCGGCGCCGGCGACGCCGCCGAGCCAATAAACTTCCCGGTCCTCCCAGCAGCGACATGGCAGACGAGACGAACAAGCAGAACGGGACCGAGGGCGCGAGCCCGGCAGAGCGGGCTAAGCCCGACCCTCCCGGTTACTTCGAGGGCGAGTCGATGACCCGGCGGCGCGCCTTCACGATCGCCGCCCAGGGACTCGGCGGCGTCGCCGGCGCCGCGATCATCCTGCCCGCGGTCGGCTTTGCCGTGGCGCCGATCTTCCACCGCGGCAAGGAGCGCTGGGAGTCCGTCGGCCCGGTCAGCGACTTCGTCGAAGACACCTACCGCCAGGTCGTCTTCACCGAAACCGAGGGAATCGGCGATGCGGGCAAGACGACCGCCTACGTGCGCAAGGGGTCGAAGCAGTTCGGCGAGGACCCGAACGCGATGGTCGCGGTCTCCAATCGTTGCGTCCACCTCGGTTGCCCGGTCCGCTTCGTCGAGGCCGCCGGCAACTTCATCTGCCCTTGCCACGGTGGCGTCTACGACTTCCAGGGCAAGCGGATCGGCGGCCCGCCGGTGCGGCCGCTGGACCAGTTCCAGACCCGCATCCGCAACGGCCAGGTCGAGCTCGGCCCGCGCTACAGCGTCACCTCGCAGCTCGAGCCGGTGCGCGCCCGCGATCCCGGCGAGTTCACCGGCGGGGTCTGGGAATATCTGTATCCACCCCGTCCCTCCACCTTCCCGCCGCCATGAAACTCGACTCGCTGATTCCCGCACCGCTGCGCAAACCGGCCAAGCCGGGCGAGGGCAACGGTGCCAAAGGAGCGGCTCCCGCCGACCTGAAGACCGCCCCGCCCGAGCGCCAGTCCGACGCCGCCAAGCTCGCCGACAAGGCCAAAGAGGCCCCGGTCGACGTGCTCGCCTGGGTCGACCAGCGCACCGCGGCGACCGGCTTCCTCACCGGGATGCTGTACCGCAAGGTGCCGAAGGGGACCAACTGGTTCTACACGCTCGGCTCGGCGACGCTCTTCGCCTTCATCGCCCAGGCCGTCACCGGCGTCTTCCTGGCGATGTTCTACACGCCGTCCACCACCCAGGCCTACGCCTCGATCGCCCACATCAACAACGACGTCTTCCTCGGTGCCTTCGTGCACGGCATGCACAAGTGGGGCTCGAGCGTGATGGTGATCCTGATCTTCCTCCACATGGGCCGCACCTTCTTCTTCGGCGCCTACAAGTACCCGCGCGAGCTCAACTGGGTGATCGGCGTCGTGCTGCTGATCCTGACGATGACGATGGCCTTCACCGGCTACCTGCTGCCGTTCGACCAGCGCTCCTTCTGGGCCTCGGTCGTCGGCATCAACATCAACGGCACCGGTCCCGTCGTCGGGCCCTACCTGAGCGATTTCCTCCGCGCCGGCCCGGAGCTGGGGGCGACGACGCTCTCGCGCTTCTACGCGATCCACATGCTGCTCATTCCCGGCGCGCTGATCGCCCTGATCGGCGCCCACCTCTACCTCGTGGTCAAGCTGGGCACGACCGCCCCGCCCTGGCTGCGCGCTGAGAAGCCGAAAGTCGCTTCGCCGGTGACGCCGCTGGAGGCCGGGGTCGAGGGCAACGGCGCGGAGCCGACGCCATGAAGCCGTCCGACAAGCAGGCCTACCTCGAGGAGTACGAGCTGCTGAAGAAGAAGGGCAAGCCCTTCTTTCCCTATGCGGTGATGAAGGACTCGACGATGGCGTTGCTGGTCGTCGGCGTGATCATCGTGATGTCACTCGTCCTCGGTGCCGAGCAGGGGCCCAAGGCCGACCCGACGACGACGACCTACGTGCCGCGCCCCGAGTGGTACTTCTTCTTCCTCTTCGAGGTCTTGCGCGTGATCAAGCCGCCGGAGCTGGTCCCGATCGCGACGATCGGCATCCCGACGATCTGCATGGTCCTGCTTCTGCTCCTGCCGTTCTACGACCGTGGCCCGGAGCGCAATCCAGCCCGCCGCCCGATCGCCACCACCGCCGGCGTGCTGACGATCGCGGCGATGGCCTACCTGACCTTCCTCGGCGCCACCGGCGGCTCCCCGACCGAGATCGAGATGGAAGTGGCGCCGCGCTACGAGGCCGGCAAGGAGGTCGTCGCCGGCGCCGGCTGCCTGGCCTGCCACAAGATCGGCGAGAACGGCAACAACGGGCCCGGTCCCGAACTGACCCACATCGCCGCCCGGGTGCCCCGCGCGGCGATCGTCCGCTCGGTGGAGATCGGCCCGGGTATCATGCCCTCCTTCAGGGACCTGCCGCCCAAGAAGCTCGACGAGCTAGCCGATTTCCTCTCCTCACTCGACTAAACCCTCCAGGGACTCCGCCCAGTTCGCGGGGCAGGTCAACCGCATGTTCGATCGGATCGCCGGTCGTTACGACCTGCTCAACTCGGTGATGACCGCCGGCCTGCACCACGCCTGGCGGGTGCGCGCGGCGGAGCGGGCGGAAGTCGGTCCGGGCGACGCGGTCCTCGACGTCTGCTGCGGCACCGGCGACCTGGCGTTCGAGCTGGCCGGACGCGTTGCGCCCGGGGGCCACGTCGTCGGTTGCGACTTCTCCGAGCCGATGCTCGATCTTGCTCGGGAGAAGGCCGCCAAGGGTGGGGCGGAGGCGGTTCGGTTCGAGTGGGCGGACGCGCTGCAGCTGCCCTATGACGCCGGTCGCTTCGACGCGGTCACGGTCGGTTTCGGCGTGCGCAACTTCGCCGACCGCGAGCGGGGGCTGCGCGAGATGACCCGGGTCCTGCGACCCGGGGGCCGGCTGGTCGTGCTGGAGTTCACCGAGCCGAGGCGCCCCCCTTTCTCGACCTTCTACTCGCTCTGGTTCGATCGCATCGTCCCGGTGCTCGGCCGTCTCACCCCCAATCCAGATGCCTACTCGTACCTCGCCGAGTCGGTCCATAGCTTCCCCGACCCACCCGCCCTCGCCGCGAAGATGGATGCCGCCGGCCTGGAGCAAATCCGCTGGTTGCTGATGGCCGGAGGGATCTTGGCGATCCACAGCGGCGTCGCCTCCACGGCCGAGTGACCCGCCACTCGGCCGTACCGCCGCCGGTAACCGCGGTCCTCGACGCTTCGAGCCGGTGGTTGCCGGAGCGCCTGGGCAGGGTCGAGCAGATGCTGCGCGAGCAGGGCGTTGGCCACGGGGAGGCGCTTGCCGCCGACGCGGCGATGACCTTGGAGGCAGGCGGAAAGAGGTTGCGGCCGATGCTGGTCCTGCTCTGTGCGGGCGAGAAGGGAGGCGGGGAGGCGGTTCGTGCGGCAACCGCGATCGAGCTGATCCACATGGCGACGCTGGTCCACGACGACGTGCTCGACGCCGCGCCGCTGCGCCGCGGCCAGGCGACCGTGGCCGCCACCTCGGGTCGGGCGCGCGCCACGGCGACCGGCGACCTGCTTTTCTCCCGCGCCTTCGCCCTGCTCGCGGGCGCTGGGGATCTGCGCTCGATCGAGCTGCTCTCCAAAGCCTCGGTGGCCCTTGCCCGCGGCGAGCTTGCCCAGCGACAAGACGCCTACGACACCGCGATCGACGAGGATCGCTACCTGGAGCGCTGTCGGCTGAAGACCGCGACCCTGTTCGAATGCGCCTGCCTGCTCGGTCGCGACGAGGGGCCGCTGGGGGCCTTCGGGGCGTCGATCGGCCTCGCCTTCCAGCTGCTCGACGACGTGCTCGACGTGGCCGGGCCGCCGGAGCGAACCGGCAAGGCACGGGGCACGGATCTGCTCGACGGAACCGTCACTCTGCCACTGATCCTTGCCGCCGAACGGGATCCGGCAATCCGCGGCACCGACCTTCGCGCGCTGGATGCCGCCGCCGCCGAGGCGCTTTGCGACCGGATCGAGGCAAGCGACGCCCTGCGGCAGGTCCGCTCGCGCGCGCTGGAGATGGTCGCCGAAGGAAAGCGTGCCCTCGGCGCCGCCGGTTTCGACGCCGAGGAGCGCAAGCTCTTCGATCTCGTCGCCGACGGCGTAGTGCAGCGATACAGCTGAGGCCTAGACAGGCAGGCGAAAGTCGTCGGCGGTAATCAGATCGGCCGCGAGCGCCGTCGCGAACGCATCGGCTATCCACCGCATGCTCTCCCGCTCGAGCTCGTGCAGCTCCGTGGCGAGCGCCTCGGCGCCGTCGTCGAGCGCCTCGTCGAAGGCATCGATCTCGAGCTCTCCGTGGATGCCGTCGCAGCGCCACTCGCACTCGGGGCAGCGGCGCCAGAGGCGCCAGTGGCCGCGTTTCGCCGTCTGCTCCCAGCGAGTCGGCTGGACGAGGTCCGAGCTGCACTCGGGGCAGACGTGAAGTCCGGGGCCTGCCTTCGTCTTTGTGCGGCTCGTCCTGTTCATCGCTTTCACTATCGAACACCCGAATCGGGCATTTAGTCCGGGGTTCTTTCTGGCAATTCGCAGAAAACCCCAGAACCGGGTAGGCGGTTGCGCCCAAATCAACGTGATCCGATCGCGAGCGTGGCCCGTTACCATGGGTCGATGCCCAATGTCGGACCACTCGAGCTGGCGATCGTCCTGATCATCGCCCTTGTCGTATTCGGCCCCAAACGCCTTCCGGAGCTGGGCCGCTCGCTGGGCAGGGGAATTCGCGAGTTCCGGGGCTCGGTCAGTGGCGATCACCGCGGCGACGCCGACGAGGAGTCTCCTCAGCGCGAGATCCCGGCCGGCGATCCCGGCCCGGCGGTCGCCGACGAGAAGGCCGAGCCCGTCGCGCACAAACGTCCCTGAGGGGGCGCCGAATGGCTCGCCGCGTCAAAGCGGTATCCCACGAAGACCGGCTCACCCTGGTCGAGCACCTGGACGAGCTCCGCAACCGCATAGTCGTCTGCCTGGTCGTCCTCGGGGTCGCCCTGGCGCTGTGCTTCTGGCAGAACCACCTGCTGCTTGAAATCGCCTCCGGGCCGCTCCCCGACGACCACAAGCAGCTGATCACCTTCGGCGTCACCGAGCCCTTCACGACCACCGTCACGGTCGCCACCTACGGCGCGGTGATCCTCTCGCTGCCGATCCTCCTCTACCAGCTCTACGCGTACGTCCTGCCCGCCTTCAGCGACCGCGAGCGGCGGGTGGTGCTGCCGGTCCTGGTGGCCGCTCCGCTGCTCTTCCTCGCCGGCATCGCCTTCGCCTACTTCGTCGTCATGCCCGCCGCGGTCAAGTTCCTGCTCGGCTTCAACGACGGCCAGTTCAACATCCAGGTTCGGGCCCGCGACTACTACAGCTTCTTCTCGATGACGATGCTCGCCGGAGGGGTCGTCTTCCAGATGCCGCTGGCGATCCTCGCCGTCACCCGGCTGGGCATCGTCTCCGTCGCGCAGCTCAGCGCCAACCGGCGCTACGCCTATTTGGGCATCGCCCTGCTCGCCGCGGCGCTGCCCGGGGTGGACCCGATCTCGATGTTGATCGAGATGGTCCCCCTGCTTGCTTTGTACGAGTTGAGTATCTTGCTTGCGCGGGCCTTCGGCAGGCCGGGGGCCGCGGGAGGCATGGCGAAACCCTCTACGCAGGAGAGATAGGAGCGATGGCATCGAAGAACGGCGAGCGGCGGATGCTCTTCGATACCCGGGGAAAACGCAGGCACGTGATCCGGGTCGTCTACGCGATCCTCGCCCTGCTGATGGGCGGCAGCCTCTTCCTCGTGATCGGCCCGGTCAACATCGGCGAACTGATCGGCAACTCGACCAGCACCAGCAGCGCCGCCGACGCGCTCGACGAACGGGTCGAACGGGTCGAACGCCGGGTGACCAAAGACCCCCGGAACGCCCAGCTTCTGCTCACCCTGACCCGGGCGCAGATCGCCGCCGGCAGCGCCAAGGTCGAAGTCGTCTCGGAAACCGAAGCGCCGACCGTTACGACCGAGGCCCGCGACGACTTCGAAGCTGCCTCGGAATCGTGGAATCGCTACCTGAAGAACGCCGGGGACGAACCCAGCGCGGCGGCGGCTCAGCTCGTCGGGCAGACGTTCTTCCAATTGGCGGAATCCGCGTTGAGCGTGCTCGAAGCGAAGGAAAACGTCGCCAAAGCGACCAAGGCGCAGAAGATCGCCGCCGAAGAGAACCCGACGATCAACTCGCTCAGCACCCTGGCGATCTTCCAGAACTTCAACAGCGAATTCGCCGAGGCCGAAAAGACGACCAAGCAGGCGGCGGCCAAAGCTCCGACCAAGGCGGAAGCGAAGAACGTCGAAAAACAGCTCGCCGAATACCGCAAACGCGCGGACGCGTTCGACAAACAGAAGAAACAGCTCGCCAAAGTGCAGAGCCAGGTCAACAAAGAACAGCTGAAAAACTCACTCGGCGGCCTGGGCGGCGCGGTGGGCGAATAGCCGTTCTCCGCGCGCTGTCAAGTGGGCCGTGTAGGGCTCGAACCTACGACCTTGAGATTAAGAGTCTCCTGCTCTACCAACTGAGCTAACGGCCCCGGGGTCGGGGATTATAGGAAGGCCGGGACCGCGGCTCCAGAGTCGACCCGAGGGAGCGGTTCAGGGTTCTTCGGGGCGGCAGGTTTTGAAGACGCTGCCGTAGATGACGTTGCCGTCGGCGAACGAGAAGGAGCCCCGGGTCTGGAGGATGTAGTCCGAGCAGCGGGCCGAGACGTAGCTGCGCTCGACGCCCCCGGCGCGGTACTCACGGCCGATCCTGGCGCTGATGTGGGTCAGCGAGCCGGACCCGCCGGCGATCGGTGGGACGTCGAATTCCGCTCTGTAGCCGTAGGTCCCTTGACGGCGCTCGATCGGGATGACGATGACGTAGGTCTCGGAGACCGGGAACGGCGCCTGGGCGTGGAGGATCGCCGTTGGGTTGCCGTCCCGGCGCGGGCCGTTGAACACGGTCAGCGGCACCCTCAGGTCAAGGCGAGCGAGACCCGCCAGGGTGACCGCCGCGCCGATGCGGCCGGTGCCCACGACCGCCGCGCCGCAGCGGTTACGGACCTCCCGGGTGCTCGCTCCTTCCAGGCTCGCGGGTTGGCAAACGCCGAGCCCGGCGGTGGTCAGCAGGCCGTCGTGGTCGAATTCGAGCTTGACGCGCTCCAGCGGCGGTGGAATCGAGCCGTTGGTGGTCTTGACGGTGCCGTACCCCTGGAAGTGAATCGGTGCGAAAGCCCGTTTCGGCAGCATCCGCGGCGCGAACCCACCGTCGGCATGGAGCACCAGGGTTCCCACCCTGACCGTTGCCGCGCCGGCGGGACCGGTAGCCAGCGCAACGCATGCCGCGAGCAGCGTGCCCATCGCCAGTAGTCGCTTCCACATGCTGCCTCCTCGATACCCAGGTCCCAACCAGGGTAGCGCCGCCCGGCGGGCGGCTGGCTACTTGGCCACTTGGCAGGGTTTGAACACGGTCCCCTGGACGAAGCTGCCGTCCTTGAAGAGGAACTGGGCTTTTGCCTGCAGCCGCCCGTCAGCGCAGTGGGCGTTGGCGTAGCTCAGCGTCTTGCCTTTGTACTTCCATTCCTTGCCGATCGTCAGGTGGCCGGAGATCGGCGAGCCGTAGTCGTTGACGATGCGGGGGAAGTTGGCGACCGTCTTGAACCCGTAGCGACCGTTGTGGATCTTCTGGATCTCGATCGAGATGACGTAGGTCGTCGGCCCCGGGTAGTCGATATGGGCGTGCCCGAGGACGGTCGGGTTGCCGTGCTTGACCGGGCCGTTGAAGAGGGTCAGCGGCGAGGAGGCCTCGATCCCCTTCTGTTCGGGCAGCTCGACCAGGGCGGTGCCGAAGCCCGTGCCGACGATCGCGTCCGGGCAGAGTTTCCGGGCGACTTTGGTCGTCGTCGCCACCAGTTTCCCCATCGTGCATTTTTCGAGCCCGCGGGTCTCGACCGCGCCGTGCTTGTCGAATTCGAGCACGAGCTGACGCAGCGGCGAGGGACGGGAGCCGTCGACGGTGCCGAATTTGGCGTGGCCGTAGAGCTTGATCGGCGCGTTCCTGCTCTTCGGCAGCTTGGTCGGCGTGAAACCCCCGTCGGCGGTGATGACGATGTCGCCGATCCGCAACTTGATCGCCTGCGCAGAGCCGACTCCGATCACGCCGATGGCGGCGATCACGATCAACGTCCTTAACAGAATCTTTCGCATCTCCAGCCTCCCCCGTAGTCCCCGACCAGCCAAACTAGCACGGTGGCCTTGAGGAGGAGCAGGGGGAAAGGGCGGGCTGGCGCGGCACGTGGTCGCACGGGCGAGCGCGGCTCCGCCCTGCTGCGACACCCGCGGCGGGTCCTCGCCGCGGCCGTTCTCGCCCTCGTCGTGCTCGGCGTCGTCGGGATCGGCGTCGAGGGGAAGCTGAGCCCGACCAGCCTCGAAATTCCCGGTACCTCCTCGGCGCGGGCCAACCGGATGCTGCGCGAGCACTTCGGCGACAGCGCCCCGTTCGTGATCCTCCTGCGTGGCCCGGCCAAGGCGCTCGACCGCCAGGGTCCCTCTTTGGTCCGGGCCTTGCGACGCGACCCGAGCGTGACGACGCTCTCCCCCTGGGACACCGGGAGCGTGCGGCGCCTGCGTCCCACCCCGCGCCGAGCGATCGTCATCGCCGACTTCCACGTCGGCATCGACGAGGCGGTCAACGAGACGGTCCCGGAACTGAACCGGATCCTCGAGTCGACGATCCACTTGCCGGTGCGCTCGACGCAGACCGGCTACGCGACGCTCTCGCGGGCGATCCAGGACGACTCGATCGCGGCGACGCAACGCGGCGAGCTGATCGCGCTGCCGATTTTGCTGATCGTCCTCCTGCTCGTCTTCCGCTCACCGGTCGCTGCCGTCGTGCCGCTCGCCTTCGGCGCGGTGACGGTGATTGCCTCGCGCGGGCTGCTTGCGATCGCCACCGAGTGGTTCGACGTCGACGCCTTCGCCCTGGTCGTCTGCACGATGATGGGCTTGGCGCTCGGGGTCGACTACGCGCTGCTGATGGTCTCGCGCTTCCGCGAAGAGCTCGCGGGGGGAATGTCGCCGGCGGAGGCGGCCCGGACCACCCGTTATACGGCCGGCCGGACCACGGTCTTCGCCGGCAGCACGCTGATGCTCTCGATGCTGGTCGCCTTCTTCATCGTGCCCGGCTCGCTGCTCGGCTCGCTCGCCGCCACGCTGCTGCTCGTCGTCGGGCTGAGCGTCCTCGTCGCGGTCGTCGCCGGGCCCGCCGTGCTCACCCTGCTGGGCCCGAACATCGACCGCTGGCGGATCGGGCCGGCGCCGGGGGAGGGGCGCTCCAGGTTGATGATCCTGGTGGGGGCCGCATTGCGGCGGCCGATGCCGGTCGCGGTCGCGATCGGAGCGGTCGTGCTGATCCTGGCGGCGCCGGCGATCGGCTTGAAGACCGGCCCGCCGAGCCAAACGCAGCTCTCCCACGACGACCCGATCAGGAAGGACTTCGAACTGATCGAGCGGGCGATCGGCCCCGGATACGACGCGCCGTTCGTGGTCGTCGCCAGCGCCGAGCACGGCACTGTCACCGAACCGCGGCGACTCGAGGCGCTGAGTCGCTGGCAGCGACGCATCGCAGCCCAACCGGGCGTCCAGGCGGTGATCGGCCCGGGGCAGATATCGCGCGCGGTCGAGCCTCTGCGACGCTCCGGCGCCCTGCTCGCGACCGACGGCGATACGGGCCCGCTGGGCCAGTTCGGTCGCCTTGGGCGCAACCTGGGGCGCGCCGCCGTGGGTGTCGCCCAGCTGCGTGAGGGCGTCTCCAAAGCGAGCTATGGGGCGGGGCTGCTCGCGCAGGGCTCCGGTACCGCGGAGCAGGGCGCCACCGCGCTTGCCGCTGGGCTTTCCCTGGCCGGCAACGGCAGCGAACGCGCGGTGAACGCCCTGCAGACCTTCGCCAAGGGCACCCGGCTCCTGGCGGGCGCCCAGCACAAAGCCGCGATCGCCGGCCTCAACGTCAAGTTCGCCCTGCAGAGCCTCGGTCCCAATCTGCGCCACAACGCCCTGCGCCGCTCGCGCAACCTGCGCCGCTCGCTCGAAGAGGAGTCGAAGCAGACGCTGCCCCGGCTGCGGCCTCCCGCCGAAGACGCCGAAGCGCAGCTGAGGACCGCGCTGGCGCAGCTGGAAGGGATGACGACCGGCAAGACCGACCCCAACTTCGCCGCCGCGCTCGCCGCAGTCCAGCGCGCGCTCGCCGCAGTCAGCGGCACCGACCCGGCCAGCGGCGCCGCCTACGCGCCGGACTACGCCGGCCTGCCGACCGAACTGGGGGCGCTGGAAGCGCGGCTGGTCGAAGACGCCGAGGAAGCCCAGCAGGTGACCTCCTGGCTGGCCTCTGGGCTGGCCCTGATCAAGCGCCTCAGCAACGGCGCGACGCGGCTCTCCGACGGCTTGCAGAAACTGCAGGGCGGGGGCAAAAAACTCGCCCACGGCTCGGCCCGGCTCGCCCGCGCCGCCAGCGGCCTGCAAGGCGGTGTCGCTCGCCTCGCCGCCGGCGCCACCGCCCTGGCCGGTGGGCTCGCGCGGCTGCGCGACGGCGCCGCGACGCTCGAAGAAAAACTTGCCGAGGGATACAACGCTTCCTATCCGCTGCAGGCTGGCCTGCGCCGCGCCTCCGTGCAGGTCCTCTCCAGCTCCGCCTCGCTCAAACGCCGCGCCGGGCGCCTGCAACGCTCTACCCCCGGCCTGTTCAACTCCGGCTACTTCGTCCTCTCCGCCCTCGACGGCGCCCAACCGCGGGTTCGGGAGCGCGCGGCGGAAGCGGTCGACCTCGATGGTGGGGGGCAGGCGGCGGCGATCCTGGTGATCTCCCGTTACACCTTCAACTCACCCGGCTCGCGAGCCCTCGACAAGCGGCTCGAGGTCGAGGCCGCTGAATTAGGCAGGGAAGCCAACCTGCAGACCGGTGTCGCAGGCGGCCCCGCCCAGCTCAACGACTACAGCGACGTCACCCGGGCGCGGTTCCCACTTGTCGTCGTCGCGATCACGATCGCCACCTTCCTCGTCCTCATCCTGGTCCTCCGCGCCCTGCCCCTGGCGGCGATCGCGGTCGGCCTCAACCTGGCCACGGTCGGGGTCGCCTTCGGGATCCTCACGCTGCTCTTCAACCTGCCCGACGACTGGCCGCTGGGCGGCAACACCTACGTCGACGCGGTCGGCGCGACGGCGATCTTCGGCGTCGTCTTCGGCCTCTCGATCGACTATGCGGTCTTCCTGCTGGTGCGGATGCGCGAGCACTACGACCGGACCGGGGACAACGCCGCCGCGATCGAGTTCGGCCTCGCCCGCACCGCCCGTGTGATCACCGGCGCGGCGGCGATCATGATGGCGGTCTTCGTCGCCTTCGCCGGCGCCTCGATCGCGACGGTCAGCCAGCTCGGCATCGGGCTCACCGTCGCCGTTCTGCTCGACGCAACCGTGGTCCGCATCGTCCTCCTGCCGGCGCTGATGCTGCTGCTCGGCGACCGCGTCTGGTGGCTGCCGCGCTGGCTGGACCGGACGCTGCCGCGTTTCAACGTCTGACGGCGCTTAGAGGTTGCGATGTCCCAGCTAATTCTTCTACAAATCTCCAGCTAAAAATCTCACAAATCTCCAGCTGTTTGCTCTACAATCTTCCAGTCCTACTCCCAAAGGACAGCTAGGAAGCCAAATGGCGTACATCTCGAGAATCGCGGATTCTGAGTTGCAGAAACGGCTGAGTGCCGCTGGCGCGGTCCTCGTCGAGGGGGCAAAGGCTTGCGGAAAGACCGAAACCGCCCGCCAGGTCGCTCGTAGCGAGGTGCTCCTCGACGTCGACCAGGCCGCTCGTGACGCGGCGGACCTGAATCCTGGGCTGGTTCTCGAAGGCGACACTCCGCGGCTTATCGACGAGTGGCAGCTCGAGCCAGGGATCTGGAACCACGTGCGCCGCGCGGTTGACGAACGGGTTGATCCTGGTCAATTCATCCTCGCCGGCTCCGCGCAGCCAACTGACGATGAGACCCGCCATACGGGTGCCGGCCGGATAGGTCGCCTGAGGATGCGACCCATGTCCCTGTATGAGCTGGGCATCAGCAACGGGCAGATTTCGCTGGCGGCACTGCTCGGTCGTCAGGGAAGCGAAGCCACCAACCCGGGACTCGAGCTCGAGGACGTGGCCGCGGCGATCTGCCGTGGCGGATGGCCCGCCTTCAGAGAGCTGGAGCTGCCCGATGCTCTAAGGCGGGTGCGCGACTACCTCGACGAGATACCTCGCGATGCTCAGCGGCTCGGCTCACGCCACCGAATCGAGAGAGTCACGCGACTCATCCAGAGTCTCGCCCGCAATGTGGCTACTCCGGTCACGGCAAGAACCTTGGCTACCGATGCCAGCCGACCAGAGGATCCGATATCCGACGATGCCGTCGCTGATTACGTCAGCTCCTTGACCCGTCTCTTTGTCGTAGAGGATCAGCTGGCTTGGCAGCCGCATTTGCGTTCGAGATATCGGCTGCGACGTTCGGCCAAGCGCCACTTCGTCGATCCATCGCTGGCCGTCGCGGCACTGCGGGGCGAGCCCAATGCTCTGATGCGCGATCTCAACTTCATGGGCTTGCTTTTTGAGTCGACGGTCATCAGAGACCTCAGGATCTATGCGCAGGCCATCGACGGCGAGGTCATGCACTACCAGGACAGTGCCGACCTCGAGGTGGACGCAATCGTTCAGACGGGAAATTCTTGGGGTGCCTTCGAGGTCAAGCTGGGTGGGGAGAAGAGAATCGAGGAGGGGGCGGCGACTCTGATCCGATTCAAAGAGCGCATCGATACTTCGAGGTCAGGCGATCCAGCCGTCTTGGCAATCATTGTCGGGATGGGCTACGGATACGTCCGCGAGGATGGAATCCACGTCATCCCGGTTGGGTGCTTAGGTCCGTAAAGCGCAGTGCAGCGCGTTGACTTCGAGTTAAGCCATGCGGGGGCTGAGCGTGGCGGCTGACCGCTCGGATACGATTCGACAGCGTGTTTCCCTGTACGGAGGCAGGGGGAACAGCAAGCGACGATCCGTGGCTGCTAAACCCTTAGGCGAGGAGAAAAGCCCGGCAAAGGCCCGGGGGATCACCCCAGGGCGAATTGCGGCCTTGGGAGCGCTGGCGATCGTCGTAATCGCGCTTGCCGTCGTGCTTTTCGGCGGTGACGGCAGCCATAAGTACAAGCTCCTCTTCCAGAACGCCGCCCAGCTCGTGCCAGACAACCAGGTGCTGATCGGCGGTCAGCCGGTCGGCTCGGTGGAAAGCATCGAGCTCACCGACGACAACCTGGCCGAGATCGAGGTCAGCGTCGAACAGGAACTGCACGAGGGGTCGACCGCGACGATCCGCGCCACCTCGCTCTCCGGCGTCGCCAACCACTACATCTCGATCAGCCCCGGCCCGAACAGCGAGCCGGCGCTCGACGACGGTGCCACGCTCGACCTCGGTTCGACCACGACCGAGGTCGACCTCGACCAGTTCCTCAACACCTTCCCGAACCCGGTGCGCCGCGCCCTCGGCGAGTTCATCCGCGGCAACGCCGAACAGTTCTCCGGCCGCGGCAAGGAGGCCAACGAGACCTTCAAGTACTTCGGGCCGGGGCTGAACCGGGCCGGGGCCTTCGTGCACGAACTGAACGCCGATCAGAACCTGCTCGAACGCTTCGTCGTCAGCTCGGCCAAGCTCTCCACCGCCGTTGCGCAGCGCGGCAACGAGCTCTCCAGCGCGATCTCCAACGCCAGCACCGCCTTCGGCGCGATCGCCAGCCAGAACGTAGCGCTGGACCAGACGCTGCGGTTGCTGCCGCCGTTCATGCGCCAGACCAACACCACCTTCGTCAACCTGCGCGCCGCGCTCGACGACCTCGTCCCGCTGGTCGTAACGGCAAAGCCGGCGAGCAGGAACCGGGCGCCGTTCCTGGCCGAACTGCGCCCGGTCCTCTCCAAGGCGGTGCCGGTC
>DASSXC010000224.1:0-3987 GCA_035704205.1 Solirubrobacterales bacterium
GAGACGATTCTCGACGAGACCGAGCCCGACGAGGTGGTGATCGCGATCCCCTCGGCCCCGGGCACGCTGCGAGCCAGGGTCGTCGCCGCCTGCCGCGAGCGGGAAATCCGCGTTCGCACCCTGCCCACGGTGTTCGAGCTGCTGCGCGGGGGCGTGCAGCTCAGCAAGCAGCTGCGCGAGGTGCAGGTCGAGGACGTGCTGGGACGCGACCCGATCGTGGTCGAGCTCGACCGCGTCGGCGCCTACCTGCGCGACCGCATCGTCCTCGTCACCGGCGCCGGCGGCTCGATCGGCTCCGAGCTCTGCCGCCAGATCGCCCGCGTCGGCCCCCGCTTGCTGGTGATGCTCGACCACGCCGAGGACAATCTCTTCGAGGTCGAGCGGGAGATGGTCGACGAGCGCCACTTCTCCAGCGTCGAGGCGGTTCTCGCCGACTGCAGGGAGCCGCACCGGATGCTGGAGACGATGCAGCGCTTCAAGCCGAGCGTCGTCTTCCACGCCGCCGCCTACAAGCACGTGCCGCTGATGGAGGCAAACCCGCTGGAGGCGGTCCGCAACAACGCGATCGCCACCCGGATCGCCGCCGAGACCGCCGCCGCCTCCGACGTCGAGCGCTTCGTCCTCATCTCCACCGACAAGGCGGTCAACCCGAAGACGGTGATGGGCGCCTCCAAGGCGATGGCCGAGTGGATCGTCGAGGCCGCCGGCCACAAGCACCCCGGCACGCGCTTCGCCAGCGTCCGCTTCGGCAACGTGCTCGCCTCCTCGGGCAGCGTCGTGCCGATCTTCCGCGGTCAGATCGAGCGCGGCGGCCCGGTCACCGTTACCCACCCGGAGATGACCCGCTACTTCATGACGATCCCCGAGGCGGTGCAGCTGGTCATCCGGGCGGGGGACATCGGCGCCGGCCGGGGCGAGGTCTTCGTCCTCGACATGGGCGAGCCGGTGAGGATCGTCGATCTCGCCAACAACATGATCCGCCTCGCCGGCTACGAGCCGGGGGCGGAGATCGCGATCGAGTTCACCCAGCCACGGCCGGGGGAGAAGCTGCACGAGGAGCTGTTCGGCGGCGGCGAGGAGCTGCGGCCGACCGCGGCCAAGCGGATCCACCGCGCGGTGCGCGAGGCGCCCCTGGACACCGAGTGGGTCGAGTCGACGCTGAACTCGCTCGAGCACCTGGTGCTGGCCGGCGACGAGGCGAACCTTGCCGAGCGGGTCGTCGCTCTCATCGCCTCGCCGGGCGGCGACGCGGCGGCAGTCGGCTGATAGGCCGTCCCAACGGATAGCCTCTCGCAGCCAACCTTTGGAGCTGCTTAAGGAAATCGGCGCCTTCGCGGGCTTGGTCGCCTTCCTCGGCCTGGCCGTCCTTGCCCTGCTCTCGTTTGCCCAGGGGCGCGACATCCGCCGCCTGCGCGAGTGGGCCGGCTCAGCCCCGGAGCGCGACGCCGAGCGCAAGGAGACGACCTCGGAAGCGGCCTCCGAGCGGGCCGAGGAGATGCGCAAGCTGGAGGAGGCGCGCGAGGCAGAGCGCCAGGCAGCCGAGCTGCGCGAGCATCGCCGCGAGCGCCGCGAGGCCGGCCTGCCGGAACTGACCCGCAGCGAGCGCCTGCGCGAGCGCCTCGGCGGCGGGTCCGATGGCGGCGGCGGGGTTGGCAGCAAGCTCGGCCAACCGCGCTACCTGATCGTCATCTTCGCCGTCTTGATCGTCATCGCCGGCGGCGTCGCCTACGCGGTTACGCAAGGGGGCGGGGACGACGGGGGCGGCGGCAAGGGAGGCCAGCAGGTCTCCCACGCGGTCAAGCCCGGCGAAATCGAGGTGACCGTGCTCAACGGCACCGCTGTGGAAGGGCTCGCCGGCAGCTACGGGGACATGGTCGAGAAAGAGGGCTTCCAGCTCGGCGCGGTCACCAACAGCCGCTCGAGCTTCGCCGACAGCGTCGTCATGTTCGACCAGGGCAACGGCCGCGAGGCGCACCGGGTGGCGACGGCGCTGGGGATCTCGCGGGTGCGACCGATGACCGCGGAGATCGCCTCGCTCTCGGCGGGCGCCCCGGTCGCGGTCGTGATCGGCGAGGACAATGCCTCGTCGGCGGGCTAGCTTCGCGGCGGTCGTCTTCGCCCTGCTCGTCGCCCTCACGGCTCTCGCCTTCGCCTGGTCGCAGCAGCGCAAGCGCGATCCGCTCGTCCTCGACCGGGTCACCTTCGGCAAACCAGCCAGCCGCGCCTTTACCCCCAACCACGACTGCCGCTTCGACCGCATCCGCATCCGTTTCCGCGTCACCCAGTCCGATCACGCGAATGTGCAGGTCGTCGAGCCGGGCGGCAAGCTCGTCGTCACCCTGGACCGCGACGTCTACCTGAAGCGCTACCGCTTCTTCACCTTCCACTGGGACGGCCGCATGCGCAACGACGGCATCGCCCCGCCGGGTCGTTACAAGCTGCGGGTCAAACTGCTCGGCCAGGATCGGACGCTGGTGCCGGGCGGAGTGATGCGTCTGCACCGGGCGCCGCGGGACCCAGCCACGCGTTGTCCCCGAGAGGAGGCCGCCCGATGAGCGCACCTGGCTCCTTTCCGGTCATATGGACGGGAAAGGGGCCAGGGGAGGAGGTGGACTGGTGATCCTGGCCAGCGCTGGCGTCGTCATCGCGGCTGCCTCGGCGGCGTCGGCGATCCTGCTTCCGGCCGGCCGCGTCCGTTCGGCGGCGATGCTCCTGGCACTCGCTCTCTTCCCGGCTCTAATCCTCGGCGACCAGTGGCACTCTGCCCAGATCGTCGACTTGCGCGACGACTCGGCACGGTTGGTCGTGTTCGGCATCGCTGCGCTGGCTGCCGTTGGGATCCTTGCGGCGCTCTTTCACCGCTGGCCGATTCTTCTGCCGCTTGCGATCGTCTTTGCGCTTCCCTTCCGCGTTCCTCTGCATGCCGGCGGGGATACCGCCAATCTCCTCGTCCCGCTGTATCTCGTGATTGCTGGGGGCGTGCTTTCGGTGACGCTTCGTGGTTGGCAGGAGGGGCGGGGGTCCCGAGCGGACGCGGCGTCCCGATTTTGGCAGCGGGACGTCAGCGAGAGTCGCAACGCGCCCGGCGAAAATCCCAGCGACCGCTCGGGACCCCCGCCCCTCCTGCCCTGCGTCCTGGCCGCTGTGGTTGTGCTTTACGCGCTCCAGACGCTGTACTCGCCCGATTTCTCCAAATCGCTGCAGAACGTGTGCTTCTTCTTCGTGCCGTTCTCACTCGTCTATGCGTTGCTGCGTGATGTGAGGTGGGATCGGAAGCTGCTGGTCCTTGTCTTGTGGGTCATTGCACTGGAGGCAGTGGCATTCGTGCTTGTGGGCTCTATCGAGTACCTCAGCCGCGACCTCTTCTGGAACGACCAGGTGATCAGGTCGAACGAATTCCACACCTACTTCAGGGTCAACTCGATCTTCTGGGACCCCAACATCTACGGGCGTTACCTGGCTCTGGTGATCGTGGTGGCCATGTCGGCGTTGTTGTGGGCGAAGGAACGGCGGACGCTGGGACTGCTAACCGGGCTGGTGGCGGTTTTGTGGTTGGGGCTGGTCCCCACCTTCTCTCAATCCAGCTTCGCTGCGCTGTTAGCGGGCCTAGCCGTACTGGCTGCCCTACGTTGGAGCTGGCGCTGGACCCTGGCTGCTGTAGGAGCTGGAGCAATCCTCGCCGTGGTCATAGTCCTCTTCGCTGGCGGCATCTCCAAGCTCAGCCCAGACCGCTTCAACGTCGACACGGGCGGTCGCGCCAACCTGGTCTCCGGCGGAACCGACCTCTTCGCCCAACGCCCCATCTGGGGCTACGGCTCGGGCAGCTTCCCTCGCGCCTACCGCGAACACATCGCCACCAAGAAGGCTCCCGTATCGGTCTCCCATACCGAGCCGGTGACGGTTGCAGCCGAGCAAGGCCTCCTCGGCCTGGCGGCATACTTAGCGCTGCTTGTAGCCGCCCTTTGGACCATGGCTTCCGGCCTGGAG
>DASSXC010000225.1:0-8309 GCA_035704205.1 Solirubrobacterales bacterium
ACCCTGGGCGATATCTCCTTCCGCAAGCTGGTCGAGGTCTTCGCCGAGCAGGCGAAGGGCCTGGTCGAGGGCGGCGCCGACCTGATCATCATCGAGACCGCGCAGGACATCCTCGAGGTCAAGGCCTCGATCTTCGGCGCCCGCGAGGCTTTCGCGGAGGCCGGCCGCACGCTGCCGATCCAGGCCAGCGTCTCGCTCTTGCCGCAGGGCGGCAAGATGCTGCTCGGCACCGACATCCAGGCGGTGCTGACGACGCTCGCCGCCCTCGACGTCGACGTGATCGGGCTCAACTGCTCGACCGGCCCCGAGGACATGCGCGAGGCGATCCGCTTCCTCGGCGAGAACAGCCCGCTGCCCGTCCACTGCATCCCCAACGCCGGCCTGCCGCTGCAGGGACCGGACGGCGAGACGATCTTCCCCGAACGGCCCGAGCCGCTGGCGGCGACGCTGGGCGAGTTCGTCGAGCGCTACGGGGTCGGGATCGTCGGCGGCTGCTGCGGCACGACGCCGGAGCACATCGCCGCGATCCGCGAGCGGGTCGAGGGCCGTGTCCCGGGTGAGCGCCCGGCGCCGGGGCCGCCGCAGGTCTCCTCGATGATGACCGCGACGCCGCTCGTGCAGGAGCCGCGCCCGACCCTGGTCGGCGAGCGGGTCAACTCGCAGGGCTCGCGCAAGGCGAAGGAGCTGCTGCTCGCCGACGACTACGACGGCCTCGTCCAGGTCGCCGAAGACCAGGTCGAAGGCGGCGCCCACGTGCTCGACCTCTGCGTGGCGCTGACCGAGCGCTCCGACGAGGACGAGCAGATGGTCGCCGTGGCCGAGCGGGTCTCGCTGACCCAGCCGGCGCCGATCCAGATCGACTCGACCGAGCCCGATGTCATCGAGGCCGCGCTGGAGAAGATCCCCGGCCGGGCGATCGTCAACTCGATCAACCTCGAGGCGGGGGAGGACAAGGCCAACGTCGTCGCGCCGCTGGCGAAGGCGCACGGCGCGGCGCTGATCGCGCTGACGATCGACGAGGTCGGGATGGCGAAGACGGCCGAGCGCAAGGTCGAGATCGCCAAGCGGATCCGCGATCTGGTCTGCGAGAAGCACGGCCTCGACCCCGAGGTGCTGATTTTCGACGCGCTCACGTTCACGCTGACCACCGGCGACGACGAGTGGAAGCCCTCCGCGGTCGAGACGATCGAGGGGATCCGCCGGATCAAGGCCGAGATCCCGGGCGTCAAGACCTCGCTCGGCGTCTCCAACGTCTCCTTCGGCGTCGGCCAGCCGGCCCGCGCCGTGCTCAACTCGGTCTTCCTCCACCACTGCGTCGAGGCCGGGCTCGACCTGGCGATGGTCAATCCCAACCACATCACTCCCTACGCGGAGGTCTCCGACGAGGAGCGCGAGCTGACCGACGACCTCGTCTTCAACCGGCGCGAGGACGCGCTCGAGCGCTTCATCGCCCACTTCGAGTCGAAGGGGGAGGAGGCGGCCGAGGAGGTCGGCGACCCGACCGAGGGCATGGAGCCCGAGGAGGCCCTGCACTGGCACATCCTGCGCCGCAAGAAGGACGGCGTCGAGGAGTGGATCGACCGCTCGAACGAGAAGATCGGCGCCGTCCCCACCCTCAACGAGGTGCTGCTGCCGGCGATGAAGGAGGTCGGCGACAAATTCGGCGCCGGCGAACTGATCCTGCCCTTCGTCCTGCAGTCGGCCGAAGTGATGAAGCGCGCTGTGGCGCGGTTGGAGAACTATCTCGACCGGATAGAGGGGCACACCAAGGGCAAGGTCGTGATCGCGACCGTGTTCGGCGACGTGCATGACATCGGCAAGTCGCTGGTCAACACGATCCTCACCAACAACGGCTACACCGTGGTCGACCTCGGCAAGCAGGTCCCGGTCGAGACGATCATCGAGGCCGCGGTCGAGAACGAGGCCGACGCGATCGGCCTCTCGGCCCTGCTCGTCTCGACCTCGAAGCAGATGCCGATCTGCGTGCAGGAGCTGCATCAGCGCGGTCTCGAGTTCCCGGTGCTGATAGGAGGAGCCGCGATCAACCGCGACTTCGGCCGTCGCACGCTCTACCCGCATGGCAAGGAGTCCGACGACGTCTACGAGCCCGGTGTCTTCTACTGCAAGGACGCCTTCCAGGGTCTCGACACGATGGACGCGCTGATCGACGAGACGGCGCGTGAGGCACTGGTCGAGCGGATCCACGCCGAGGCCAAGCAGCTTCGCGAGAAGCCGGTTGTGGTCGACGACGCGCCGCCGACCAGCGACGCCAGCGTGCGCTCCGCCGCCCGCACCGACACCCCGATCCCCGAGCCGCCCTTCGGGGGTGTGCGCGAGGTCGAGATCGATTTCG
Organism: Solirubrobacterales bacterium; assembly: GCA_035704205.1. GTDB lineage: Bacteria > Actinomycetota > Thermoleophilia > Solirubrobacterales > 70-9 > VRUE01. The sequence goes on from DASSXC010000225.1 coordinate 2,354, forward strand.
ACGAGGTCTTCCCCTACCTCGACCGCCACGTGCTCTTCAAGCTGCACTGGGGCGGCAAAGGCGTCAAGGGCGAGGCCTGGCGCGAGCTGGTCGAGGGCGACGGGGAGGAGGAGGGCTTCGCGCCGCGCCTGGAGCGGATGTGGCGCGAGCAGGGCTACCTCCATCCGCGAGCCCGGCTCGGCTACTTCCCCTGCAACTCGGAGGGCAACGAGCTGATCGTCTTCGATCCCGAGGACCCCGAGCGCGAGCTGGAGCGCCTGGTCTTCCCGCGCCAGCCCAAGCACGACCGGATCTGCCTCGCCGACTTCTATCGCCCACTTGAGTCGGGCGAACGCGATGTCGTCGCCCTGCAGGGCGTCACGGTCGGCCCCGAGGTCACCGAGCTGATCGAGCGGTTGGAGCAGGAAGGCGAGTTCGCCGAGCAGCTCTTCGTCCACGGCCTCGGCGTGCAGGCGGCCGAGGGTCTGGCCGAGTGGCTGCACGCCCAGGTGCGCCGCGAGCTCGGCATCGACCTCGATCAGGGCCGCCGCTACTCCTGGGGCTACCCGGCCTGCCCGGACCAGTCCGAGCACGAGAAGGTCTGGCGCCTGCTCGACCTGGAGCGGATCGGCATGACCCTCTCCGACGGCTACGCCGTCACGCCGGAGCAGTCAACCGTAGCGATAGTCGCCCACCATCCCCAGGCGGTCTACTTCGGCATGAAGTCGGGCTTCATCCCGGAGGACAAATCCCCCGACGAACTGATCGCCGGCACCGAGCGAGGCGGCCAGGTCCCCCCCGAGCGCGAGCCGGTCAGCTAGCCGCGCCGGCATCCCCATCCCCATCCAGCCCGCGCGGTTCCTTATTCGCACATAGCTTGAAAAAGGAACCACCCGATGAACCGAAGGGGGAGAGCTTTGTCGCGTGGTTCCTTATTCAAGCATGGACAGAAAAAGGAACCATGCGAGAGGGGATGGAGAGATATCGGCCATTGCGACTCGCCAGGACGGGGTCATTTCGGTCGACCAATTACGGGCGTCGGGATTGTCCGCACAGGCAGCCAGCCAGCGTGCTTCGCTGTCACGGATGCATCGGGTTCATCGCGGGGTTTATGCGGTCGGGCACGAGGCGATCGGTAGCCGAGGGCGTCTGCTGGCGGCAGCACTGGCGTGCGGACCCGGTTCGGCGATCTCGCATCTCAGCGCCGCGGCTCTATGGGGCCTTCGGGTCCCAGTGCCGATCGTGATCGACGTAATCGTTCCGTGTGAGACAGGTCGCAAGATAGATGGTGTCCGAGCTCGACGCTGCCGATACCCGAGTGCAGAGGAGATAACTCACTACGAAGGGATTCCCTGCACCACGCCGTCACGGACGCTTGTAGACCTTGCTGGAGTATTGAGCTGGAATCAGTTGCGGCGGGCGGTAGAGCAGGCCGCAGTTTTGAGGCTGTTCGATATTGGGGCGCTCGATCTTGCGATGGCTCAGGCGAAGGGGCGACGAGGCATGCCCCGATTGCGCTCGATCGTTGCCCCATGGCGTGTCTGGGGCGACGATCTGCCAAGAGTGCGAAGCGTCCTTGAGGCCCGTTTGTTGCCGGTGCTTGTCGAGCGTGAAATCCCAAGGCCGCGGTGCAACGTGAAATTGAAAATCGATGGTGAGCCCATCGAGGTCGATCTGTTGTGGGAGAACGAGCGATTGGCCGTCGAAACGGACGGCGAGGAAACCCACGGCACCCGTGCAGCATTTCAGCATGATCGATGGCGAGATCAGGTGTTGACCGCTGCGGGTTACCGAGTTGCACGAGTCACCTGGCGCCAAGTCGTCGACGAACCAGAGGCGGTAGCCACGAGGATCGAGCGCATGCTCAAGCGCTGACGCGATCCCCACGTGTGCCGCGTGGTTCCTTATTCAAGCGCTGCTTTCATAAGGAACCACGCGATGGGGTTGCTGCGTACATAAGGAACTGCGCGATAGGGGTCGTTGCGGCGAGCTCCGGGGGAAGGACTCGAACCCTCGCTTCCTGGACCAAAACCAGACGTGCTAACCGGCTACACCACCCCGGAACGAGCCTCGACCTTAGCGCTTGATTGCGTCCGGGCTGGGGCTTAGGGTCGTTGCATGGAGATGGGTGGAGCGACGCTGGATCCGGACGTTCGCGAGGGGCTGCGGCGCAGTTGGAAGGCGCTGATGGCCGTCGGCGTGCTGGCGATCGTTATCGGCTGCGTGGCGATCCTCGTGCCGGCGGTCGCCTCGGTCGGGACCGCGATCTTCATCGGCTGGATCCTGGTCATCGCCGGGGCCTTCCTGGTCGCCGGTGCCTTCGCCGCGCACACGATCGGCTCGGTGATCCTGCGCCTGCTCTGGGCCTTCCTCACGGTGATCGTCGGCCTCTGGCTGATCGTCGAGCCGCACAACGGCACGCTCACCCTGACCCTCGTCCTCGGCATCTACTTCCTCTTCATGGGCATCACCCGGATAGGTGTGGCCTTCGCCGCCCGCGGCCAGCAGGGCGCCGGCCTGGTGGGCCTAAGCGGCTTCGCCGGCCTCCTGATCGGCATCCTCGTATTGGCCAAGTTCCCCAGCTCCGCCGATTGGGCAATCGGCCTTCTCGTCGGTATCGACCTGATCTTTGCGGGTTGGACCCTGGTCTCGGTAGCTCTGGTCGGCAAAGAGCTCTCTCGTTCGCCCTGAGCGAGGAGGCCGCGGGGGTTCCCCTCGCGTCCGCTGGGTTTTTCGCCCAGGAGTTGCTCTCTCTCTCTCTCTCTCTCTCTCTCTCTCTCGCTGAGCTGCGTCTGCGGCGGCATGCGTCAGATGCGGGGCTCCGGGAGGGAGGATGGGGCATCCCGGAGAGCGCGGCGTTAGTTTTCGCCCCGCCAACTCAGCGAGTGCGGCGAGCGCGGGTGGCGAAAACCCAGCAAACGGAGGGATGCCCCATCCTCCGTCTCCCCGCACTACGATCTAGCGGTGAGCTCCCCCCTAGTGCTCGTCATGGCGGCGGGCGAGGGCACCCGCATGCGCTCGTCGACGCCAAAGATGCTCCACCCTGTCTGCGGCCGCCCGCTGGTCGCATGGCCGATCCACGCCGCGCGTGAGGCTGGCGCGGGCCGGGTTGCGGCAATCGTCTCACCCGGGATCGACATCTCGGCCGGTTTGCCCGACGGGGTCGAGACGGTCGTGCAGCCGCAGTCGGATGGCACCGGCGGCGCCGTCCGCGCCGCGTTGCCGCTGATCGAGGACGCCGAGACGGTGCTCGTCCTCTCCGGCGACCATCCGCTGATCTCCGCCGAGATCATCTCCGGCTTCCTTGACGCCCACGCCGCCTCGGGAGCCGCGGCGACGATGATGACGATCGAGCTCGACGATCCTGGGACCTACGGCCGCGTCGTACGCGACGCCGGAGGGGAGATCGAGCGCGTGGTCGAGGCGAAAGCCGATGGCGACGCCAGCGCCGAGGAGCTGGCGATCCGCGAGATCAACGCCGGCACCTACGCTTTCTCCGCCGGTCCGCTCGCCTCGGCTCTGGCCGGTCTCTCCAATGACAACGCGCAGGGCGAGTACTACCTGACCGACGTCTTCGCGGCCCTGCGCGGGGCCGGCCATTCCGTCGCCGGGCACCTCGCCGACGACTTCGCGGTGACGATGGGCGTCAACAATCGCGCCGAGCTCGCTTCCGTGGAGGCGGAGGGGCGCCGCCGCATCCTCGAGCGCCACATGCTGGCCGGCGTCACCGTCGTCGACCCCGGCACGACCTGGGTCGACGCCGGCGTCGAGATCGCCGCTGACGCCCGCATCGAGCCGGGTACCAGCCTGCGTGGCGAGACCGCGGTCGGGATGGGCTCGACCGTCGGCCCACTGAGCACGCTGATCGACACCCGCCTCGGCGAGGGCGTCACCGTCCTGCACTCCTACCTGGTCGAGTGCGAGGTCCTCGACGGTTGCAGCGTCGGTCCCTTCGCCTACCTCCGCCCGGGCGCCCACCTGGAGCGGGGCGCCAAGGTCGGCACCTTCGTCGAGATCAAGAACTCGCACCTCGGCGAGGGCGCCAAGGTGCCGCACCTGGCCTACGTCGGCGACGCCGATATCGGTCCAAACAGCAACCTCGGCGCCGGCACGATCACCGCCAACTACGACGGTTTCCGCAAGCACCGCACGACGATCGGCCGCGACGTGCGGGTCGGCGTTGACACGATGCTGATCGCCCCGGTAGAAGTCGGGGATGCCGCCTACACTGGCGCCGGAGCGGTGATCAAGGTGGACGTCCCGGAGGGGGCGCTTGCGGTGAGCGAGAACGACCAGAGGAACATCGAGGGCTACGCGGAGGGCAAGGCCGCGAAAGCCGAGGAGGATTCGTGAGCACGATCGAGCAGCGTCCCGAGGCGGCGCCCACCGCCATCCCGCACGACTACTCGAAGCGGATGATGGTCTTCGGCGGCCGCAGCTCGATGGAGCTGGCGGCCAAGGTCGCCGGCAAGCTCGATCTCGACCTCGGCCAGGTGACGCTGAAGACCTTCGCCAACGGCGAGGTCTACTGCCGCTACGAGGAGTCGATCCGCGGCGCCGACGTCTTCCTCGTCCAGTCGACCTGCGCCAACGAGCAGAGCGAGATGACGCCGAACGACGCCCTGGTCGAGCTGCTGACGATGATCGACGCAGCCCAGGGCGCCTCCGCCCACCGGATCATCGCCGTGCTGCCCTGGTACGGCTACGCCCGCCAGGACAAGAAGTCGGCCCCCCGCGAGCCGATCTCGGCCCGCATCGTCGCCAAGTGCCTCGAGGGCGTCGGCACCGACCGCGTCCTCACCATGGACCTGCACGCCGGCCAGGTGCAGGGGTTCTTCCACGTCCCGGTCGACCACATGACGGCGATGCCGATGCTGACCCAGTGGTTCGCCGACCAGGAACTGAGCGAGGAGCTGGTGATCGTCTCCCCCGACGCCGGTCGGGTCAAGACGGCACGCAACTTCGCCCGCCGCATCGGCACCCACTGGGCGGTGATGGAGAAGGAGCGCCCGGCCCAGCAGGTCGCCGAGATCGGCTACGTGGTCGGTGACGTGAAGGGCAAGACCGCGGTCCTCGTCGACGACATGATCGACACCGCGGGGACGCTCTGCGCCGCCGCGCAGACGGTGATGGACGAGGGTGCCGCGCGGGTGATCGCCTGCGCCACGCACGGCGTCTTCTCCGGCCCCGCCTACGAGCGCCTCGCGGCGTCGGGAATCGAGCGGATCGTCGTCACCGACACGATTCCGCTGCGGCCCGGCGCCCCCGACAACATCACGGTCCTCTCCACCGCCGGCACCTTCGCCGACTCGATCCGCCGCATCTTCACCGACGACTCGGTGTCCGAGATCTTCGCGGGCGAGAACCAGCTCTTCTAGTGCCCGACGGCCTGCGCCTGGTCGGCCACAAGGGCGCCGACCTGATCGCCCCCGGCAACACGCTCGAGAGCTTCGTCGCGGCGGTCGACGCCGGCGTCGACACGATCGAGCTCGACGTTCTCTGGACCCTCGACGGCCACCCGCGCATTGCCGCCGCCGAGCGCACCCCGCTCCTCGTCGCCCACGACTGGCACGACGTCGCGCGGCGCACGCCGCTGACCCTGGAGCAGGCGCTCGACGCCTTCACGCAGGCGCCGCTCGACCGGGTCGAGGTCGACCTCGACATCAAGCTGCCCGGCAGGGAGGAGGAGATCGTCACCGCGGTGCGCGAGCGTGGCCTGCTGGAGCGATCGATGATCTCGACCATGGAGCTATCGACCCTGGCCAAGGTCGGGAAGCTCGAGCCCAGGCTGCGGCGCGGCTGGACCTATCCCAAGGTGACCAGGGACTGGGCCTCGAAGCGCTGGGCGAAGCCGCCGATGCTCGCCGCCCTGGCGTGGATGCGGCAGCGGTTGCCGGGCCTGGCGGCGCGCGAGCTGCCGAGGATGGGCGTCGAGGCGATGTGGGTCTACCACCCGCTGATCAGCCCCCGCCTCGCC
>DASSXC010000226.1:0-9702 GCA_035704205.1 Solirubrobacterales bacterium
GAGCATCTCCTCCACCCCGGTGCGGACGCGCTCTATCTCCTCGTGCAGGCGGACCCGTGCCTGCTCGGCGGCTGCCGAGGGATCCTGTGGCTGATCCATGGCGCCCCACTCTAGGGGCACCGTAGGCCGGAATTTGGGTGATTCAGCCTTCGAGAGCGAAGAGGCGGTAGCGGCCGACCGCCAACTCGTCGCCGTCGGCCAGCCTGCCCCACTCGACCAGGTCTCCGTTGAGGAAGACGCCGTTGAGGCTGCGATCGTCCAGCACCCGCAGCAACTCACCCGGTTCGGAGACGATCAGGGCGTGGCGGCGGGAGACGCTGGGGTCGTCGAGCTGGATGTCGGCGGTGACGCTGCGACCGATCCTGGTCCAGCCGGCCTCGAGCTCGAAGTCGAGCACGTCGCCGTCGTCACCCTGGCAGACGAGATGACGGCTGCCGGGGTCGAGATCTGCCCGCAGCTCGTCCAGCCAGCGCGAAGAGCGGGTTTCGCTCGGAATATCGAATTCCGCCGTCGTCTCACCGTGCTCCTGCATCGACTCGAAGATCGAGTCGAGCTCGAAGCGCGAGGCGCCACAGCGTGGGCAGTCGGGAAGCTGATCCTCCTCGTGGAGGGCGAGTTGCGAGCCGCACTCGACGCAGAAATAGGTCCCTGGCCCGGGAAAGGTCCCGGTGTCGTAGCTATCGGAAGCTGGGGTGGGGGTGAGGCTGGCGGTGATGTCTGCTCCTTCCCGACGCTTTCCGTTGGACGATCCTATCGCCGTGTACAAACGCCGACATCAGGGTTTTGCCGCAGCGATACCCGTCGAATCGCCTGCACCAAACATCGGGGGCCCCGGCAGGACTAGAATCGCGCCCTCGAATGGGGCCGATCAGCGCAGAGATTGAGATCGACGCCCCGCGGGAGCGTGTCTTCGCGACCATCGCCGACCTCGCCCTGCGCTCCTGCTTCACCGACCACTTCCTCACCGATTTCCACCTCACCCGGCTCGATTCGACCGGGGTCGGCGCCGGGGCCCGCTTCCGCGTGTCTTCGCCGCTGCGCTCGGTCTGGATGGACACGACGATCGCCGAGCTGGAGGCGCCGCATAGGCTGGTCGAGCGGGGGCGGGGCGGTCGCACCAACCGGATTGCGGTGAGCACGGTTTGGGAGCTGACCGAGAGTGCCGGCCCGCTGGCTCGGGTTCGCCTCTCTCGCTGGACCGAGCCGTCGAACTCGCTCGATCGGGCGCTGGAGCTGGCGGCCGCCAACTCGGTTTGGGAGCAGCGTGGCTGGCGGGAGGCGCTGCAGCGCCTCCGCGATCGGCTGGAGAGCGACGAGGACGCGCTGGCGCCGCTCGTGGTGGCGGGCGGCAACGCGCACGCGACGGGCATCCCGTAGGCGCGCTCAATAGACTCTCGCCGCCGATGGCCGCCAACCGCAGAATCAGCTCGTCGCTGCTCGCCGCGCTCCTGCTTGTGGCGGCAGCCTTTGCGCTCTCGGCGTGCGGCTCCTCGGGCGACTCCAAGGAAGTGGTCGAGGGCGAGCCGGTCGAGCTGGGTGAGCTCCAGTACAACGTCATCTTCTCCCGCTTCCTCAATCCCGACGACAACGAGGATTCCGCCTACCTGGTCGGCCAGGACCCGGTGCCACCTGGGTCTGCCTATTTCGGCGTCTTCCTGGAAGTCCAGAACGAGAGCGAAGAGCCCCAGACGCTGGCCGACTCGTTCACGATCACCGACGCCGACCACGAGACCTTCGAGGCCCTCTCCAGCGAAAGCCTCTACGCGCTGCCTTTCGGCGGCGAAGTCGAATCGCAGGAACAGATCCCGGTCCTCGACTCGACGCCCGAGCAGGGGCCGATCGAGGGCTCGGTCATCCTCTTCGAGCTGCCGGCGTCCGCCTCGGAGAACCGCCCGCTGACGCTCTCGATCCCGGGCCCCGAAGGCCCGGCGAAGGTCACGCTCGACCTCTAGGTCAGAGCCCGGCGGAGAGGACTTCGCTGGCGATCGGGGCGGCCACTTCGCCGCCCGCCGCTTCGGCTTCGATCAGCAGCACGCCGACCGCCAGCCTGGCATTTTCGGCGGGGGCGAAGGCGGTGAACCAGGCGTCCTTGATCTGCTCCGGTTCCTCTTCACCCTCCGTGCCGGGCTTCGGCCCCAGCTCCGCCGTGCCGGTCTTGCCGGCCACCTGGGCCTCGGCGATCGCGCCGGCGGTGCCGGTGCCCCCCGCGACGACGCCGACCATCAGTTCGGTCAGTTCCCCGGCGATCTTCGGCGACATCACCCGCTGGGATTCCGCCTCTGGCCGCAGCTTGCTGTTGGCGACCACCGAGGTCGGCTGACGCACCCCGCCGTTGGCGATCGCCTGGGCGACGCTCGCCATCTGCAGCGGCGTCGCCAGGACTTCGCCCTGACCGATCGCGGTCACGCCGAGGTCGACTTCCTCGCCGATCTCGGTCGGGATCGTCGATTCGGCCGGTTCGACTTCCGCGACCACCGAGGGGGCGTAGAGGGTGGGAGGGGAGTTGAATCCGAAGCGCTCGGCGACCTCGACGAAGAAGTCGTTGCCGATCTTCGGCCCGAGTGGGGCGAAGTCCGCGTTGCAGGACTCGGCGAAGGCTTCGCGGAAGGTACCGCCGCAGAACTCGCCGTTGGCGTTGCTGATGAAGCGGCCGCCGACGTTGGCACCGTCGGTGATTTCGAATTCGTCCTCCATCGAGACGACCCCCTTCTCCAGGGCGGCGACGGTGGTGATCGTCTTGAAGGTCGATCCGGGTGGTTGCGGCGCCGAGAAGGCCTGGCCGGCGAGCGCGCGGACGTCGCCCCGGCGGGCGTCGAGCACGGCGACACCTCCCGATCGGCCGGCAAGCGCCGACACCGCGGCGACCTGCAGGTCGGGATCGATCGTCGTCTTCACCGGCGCACCGGGTTGGGGCTTGGCCTGCGAGAGGATGCGAGCGGAACCGCTTTCGTCATCGACCGCGAGCAGGGAACCTCCGGGCCGCCCGGCAAGGCGCGCGTTGAAAGCCTGCTCGAGACCGCTGATGCCGACCGGCGTGCCCATCGGGAAGCCCTGTCTGGCGAGCTTCGGCAGATCCTCTTCCGCGGCTTCGCCGATTTCGCCGGTGACGTCGATCGCGGCACTGCCCAGCGGGTGTTCACGTTCCTCCGCGGGACCTTCGGCAAGCGGCGTCCCGTCGCGGGCGAGAATCGCCGCCCTGGGGGCCAGGTCGACGCGATTTTCAAGCTGCTCGCCGGCTTCGAGGCCGGGGAAGACCATGTTCGGTCCCCAGGCGATGCCGCCGTCGTCATATGGCAGCTCGAGGTCGGCATGGACGTCGCCAAAGGCAACGGTCCCCGCGACAACCGGCACCGGCACGACACTCGCGCCGTCCGCCTCACCCGGGTCGCCGGCCGAATCGACCGCCAGCGTACGCAGCGTCGCCACCTCGGCGGCCAGGCGATAGGCGGAAGTGAATTCGGCTTCGTCGACCGCGCGCCGCGACGCTTCGTTCAACTCGCTGTACATCGCTTTGAAGTCCTTGCGACCCCAGGCCTCGGCAAAGCGCTCGGCGGCCTCCTTGTCGGGCGAGCCCGGCGCTCCGGTGGCGGCACCGATCGCAAAGGCGATCACCGCGATGACGATCAGTGGCAGCGCGCGGGTGACCAGACGCCGTCGTCGCTCGACCTCGGTGGGCAGGGATCTCACCGCGGGAAATCTAGCCCTGGAGCAGGTCGAGTCTTCCCCCGCTCAAAACTCTTCCGGTGCGCCGTGCCGGTCAGCCGGTGCACGCGCCGGTGTCCACCTCCGCGCCGGTTGGTTCGGTGAGCGCCGAGCTGACGATCTCGTTGGGGACGGCGAAACCGCCCGGCGGCCCGGAGGTGGTGGCGGCGAAGACGGTGGCCAGCACTCGGCCGCGGGAGTCGACCACGGGGCCGCCGGAGTTGCCGCTGCGGACGCTGCCGCGGAGGAAGGCGATCCGCCGCTGGATCGGGCCGTCGCCGTAGGAGTCCTCGCTGATCACGGTGCTGGTGTCGCCGAGCCGGGCCGGGGAAATGGTGAACGGACCGTTCTCGGGGTAGCCGAGGACGGCGCCGCCGGTGCCGGGTTGTGGGTCGGGCGAGATCTCGAGCGCCGGGATCGGCGGGTCGATGCGCAGCAGGGCCAGATCGTTGTCGGGGTCGTAGTGGACCGGGGTGGCGTCGAGCGAGGCGCCGTCGATCGTGGTCACGCCGGTGTCGTCCTCGCCGGCGATGACGTGGGCGTTGGTCACCACCAGGCCGGGGGCGGCGATCCAGCCGGAGCCCTCGACGCCGAGGCCGCAGGCGGTGCCGAGGACCCGTACGACCGAGCGGCTTACGCGGCGCACGTCCGGATCGGAGGCGATCGCCGAATCCGGTGGTGCCACCGGACCGGTCGGGCCGGCGATCGTGGGGGCGGGATCGACCCGGTTGAGCGCGTTGAGGACCGGGCCGGAGGGGGGCAGGAGGTCGTTGAGCCGGCGCAGGATCAGCGAGCGCTGGACGTCGCTGCGCAGCTCGGCCGTGCTCGGGGCGTGCAGCGCGACCGCGCCGAAGACCCAGATCAACCCCAGGGCGACGGCCGCGACCAGGGCAGCGCCGCCGGCCCCGTCGGCGAGGCGCAGCACCCGCCCGCGGATCAATCTCTCGCGCAGCCCCAGCGCCAGGCTCTCCAGCGTCACCGCCACGATCGCCCCGACGATCAGCGCCCCGAGCGCGGCGAAAAGCGGGGCGTAGGCCGATTTGGCGCCTTCGCTCAGCAGCAGCGGCGCGATCCGGCTGCCGGCGAAGGCGCCGACGGCGAAGCCGAGCAGGGTGAGCACGCCGACGACCAACCCCTGCCGGTAGCCCCACATCGCAAAGGCGATGGTGAAGATGACGATCGCCCAGTCGAGAACGGTCATGGGGGAATCCAAGCAGGCCGCTCCCCCGGCCCGTCACTTACGTTCAGTAAGGTCAGTTGCGGTGGAGGTCGTATCTGCGCAAGAGCAACCCCCCGGAGTGTGCCCGCATTTCCACGCAGCGATCGAGCTGATCGGCAAGCGGTGGACGGGCGCGATCGTCTTCGCCCTGACCGAGGGACCGCTGCGCTTCGGCGAGTTGGCCAAGGCCGTGCCGGGCCTCTCCGACCGCCTGCTCTCGCGACGGCTGCGGGAGCTGGAGCAGGAGGGCTTGGTCGAACGCGAGGTGGAGCCAGGCTCGCCCGTGCGTGTCACCTACTCGCTGACCGAGGCGGGGGCCGAGCTTCGTTCCCCGCTCGTCGAGCTGAAGACCTGGGCCAACCGCTGGCGCTCTGAGTAGCCTCAGCCCGGTGCAAGAGCTACCCGGGCCGTTCCCCGTCGGGCGCTATGCCCGCAAGTTGCGGGAGGAGCTGCGCCGCCGCGCCCGCGTGCGTCTGGTCGGCGAGGTGACGGGCATCTCGCGCAGCAAGGTCCAGGCCTACTTCGAGCTGCGCGACGCCGAGGGGGCGGTGCCCTGTGCGATCTGGCTCGACGATCTGGAGAAGGCTGGTCTGCCCGAGGGCGGGCTGCGCGACGGCGCCGAAGTGGTGATCGGCGGCGGGCCCGACTACTACCCCGGCGGCGGGCAGGCATCGCCGAGCTTCGCCTTCCGGGCGACGCACGTGCGACTCGCCGGCGAGGGGGACCTGCTGGCGCGCCTGGAGGCGCTGCGCAAGCAGCTTCGCTCGGAGGGTCTCTTCGAGCTGCAGAAACAGCTTGTGCGCCCGCGGTTGCCGAAGACGATCGGCGTGGTGACGGCGGAGAGCGGCGCCGCTCGTCGCGACCTGCTGGCGGGCTTGAGCCGGCGGGGCTGGGCGGGCACCGTCGTCTGGGCCTTCGCGCCGGTTCAGGACCGTCGCGCGGCGCCAGCAATCGCGGCTTCGATCCAGGGTCTTGCGGCGACGCCCGCGGTCGAGGCGATCGTCGTCGCCCGCGGCGGCGGCAGCCTCGCCGACCTCTGGGCCTTCTGCGACGAGACCCTCTGCCGCACCGTGGCGATGCTGCGCGTGCCGGTTGTCAGCGCCGTCGGCCACGAGCGCGACTCGACCCTGATCGACGACGTCGCCGCCGTTGCCTGCTCGACCCCGACCCACGCGGCCGAGGCTGTCGTGCCGCTCGATTGTCACGCTGCCCGCAGCTCCCTGACCCGCAGCGCCACCGCCCTGCGCCGCGCCGGCGAGGGTGCGGTTGGGGCTCGCAGCAGGCATCTGGTGGCGCTGGCGCGCGGTCCCGCTCGGGCGTTGCGGCGCGAGCGGATCGCGCTCAACCAGAAGACCAGGGAGATCCGCGCCGCATCCGAACGCGGTGTGGCCGAGCGTCGCGCCTTCCAGCGCCGCATCGCCCTCCTCGTCCTAGCCCGCGCGGCCCGACGCGCGGCCGGTGCCGACGCGGACAGCCGGCGCGAAGCGCTGCGCCGGGCCGAGGTGGCCTTCCGCGCTCACGAACCGGAGCGCACGCTCGAGCGCGGCTATGCCCTCGCCGAGGACCCCGGCGGCCAGCCGGTGACCTCCGCCGGCGCGGCGATCGCCGCCGGGCGCGTCAGACTGCGCTTCGCCGACGGCGGCGTCGGCGCGCAAATCGATCAGCATGGAGACCAAGATGAGTGAGAAGCCTGAGTCCTACGAGGCCGCGGTCGAGCGGCTCGAGCAGATCATCGACCGGCTCGACTCGGGGCAGGCGGGCCTGCGCGAAACGCTCGATCTCTGCCGCGAGGGACGCGAGCTCGTCACCTACTGCTCGGCCGAGCTCGACGCGGTCGGCGAGGGCCTCAAGGAGCTGCGGCTGGACGAGCTCGCGGCGAAGCTGGAGCAGGCTCCCTCCGAAGCGACGTGAGCTGGGTACAGAGCATTTGCCCATATGGGTACAATCCCGAGGATTGAATTAGTACGAATCCTATTCTAGATTTGGTACAATCCTGGTTCCACCGATCGGAGACGGGATGATGGGCGAGTATCGAAGCCGCATAGTCGAGCAGTTGCTGGAGGCGCGCCTGCGCAGCCACGGGGCCGTGCTGATCACCGGGCCCAAGGCGGCCGGCAAGACCACCACCGCTCGCGGCTTTGCCGCCTCGACGGTGCGATTGGACCGCGACAGCGCTGGCCTGGCCGCCGCCAGGACGGATCCCGACCTGATCCTCGATGGCGAGCACCCGCGGCTGATCGACGAGTATCAGCTGGCGGAGGGCGTTTGGAACGCGGTGCGGGGCCGGGTCGACGATCTGGGCGAGAGGGGACTGTTCCTGCTCACCGGCTCAGCGACGCCCGACGATGATGAGGCCAGGCATACCGGCGCCCGCAGGATCGCCCCGCTGAGGATGCGCACGATGACCCTGCTCGAGCGCGGTCTCTCCAGCGGGTCGGTCTCCGTCGGCGCGCTCCTCGACGGGACCCCGCAGCGGGCGGAGTCAGCCGGCCTCGACGTCAAGGGTGCCGTCGAGGCGCTGGCGATCGGTGGCTGGCCGGACAACCTCGGCCTCGCGGTGGCCGACGCCCTCGACGCCAACAGCGGCTACCTCGAGGTGATCGCGGAAACGGATGTCCAGCGAGTGGACGGAGTGCGGCGCGACCCGGCGGGGGTTCGGCGCCTGCTCGCCTCCTACGCGAGGAACGTCGCCACCGACGCATCGCTGCGGAGCATCGGCCGTGGCGCCGGGGAGTCGATGAGCGAGTCGACCCTGCACGACTACGTGCGGACGCTCGGGCGTCTCTTCCTGATCGAGGACCAGATGAGCTGGAAGCCGAGGCTGCGCTCGCGCGTCAGGCTCGCGGCGACGCCCAGGCGCCATCTCGCCGACCCGTCTCTCGCCGTGGCAGCTCTGGGCGCCACGCCGTCGCGACTGCTCGGGCCGGAGATCGAGCTCGCTGGATTCCTCTTCGAGTCCCAGGTGGTCCACGACCTGCGCGTATACGCCCAACCGCAGCGGGGCGAGGTTCGTTTCTACCGGGATAACAAGGGCCTCGAGGTCGACGCGATCGTTGAGGCGGCGGACGGCCGCTGGATCGGTGTGGAGGTCAAACTGGGGCATAGCTGGGTCGAGGACGGAGCCCACAACCTGCTCGCCTTGCGGGGGAAGCTCTCGGCGGAGGCGAACGCGGGCTGCGGCGCCCTTCTGGTCGTCGTCGCGGACAGCCCGACCTACATACGTAACGACGGAGTGATCGTCACCTCGCTCGCTTCGCTCGGGCCCTAATCGACAGGACCCGAATGGAGGCGCTCGACCTCTTCGACGAGGCGGGCTTGGGCGGCGTCGATCTGCTCGGGACCGAGCCGGGTCAGGACCGGATTGGCCGGCTGCTCTAGAAAGACGTAGGCGACGTCGACCTCCTGGCAGCGGAGGGCGTCGCGGACGGCAAGCGCGTAGATGTCGCGCTGGACTTCGTAGTGGCTGGCCCGCTCCCCTGGGCTTTGGTCCCCGAGGCGGTCGGTCTTGTAATCGACGATCAGCGGCGGGCTGCCTTCATGCTCGACCAGGAGGTCGATCGAGCCGCGAATCAGCGTGCCGGCGAGTGGCGTCAGGATCGAGACCTCGGCGCGGCCGCGGTCGGCGCCGCGTACCCGGTCCGCGAAGAGGTCGCAGCCGAGCCAGGCGCGCAGCGGGTCGAGCAGCGACTCGATTCCCCCACGATCAGTGCCGAGACCCTCGGCGGCGGCGAAGCGGCTGGTCACCTCTTCAGGTGGCTCCAGCCAGCCGCGATTCGCGCTCCACTCCAGCAGGCCGTGCACGGCGCGGCCCCGCGCGGTGCCGTCCTCACGGGCCAGCTCAGCCGCCTCCTCGTCCTCCGCGTTCGCGGTTTGCCCGCCTGTGCCGGACAAACCGCGAACGGAGTCTTCGTCGTGGGCGGTGATCGCGGTGTAGGAGAGGGGCCGACGGGGTGCGGTCGGCCGGTGGGGTTCGAGCAGGGGGGCTGGCCCCATGCCCAGATCGAGAGCCGCGGCGCCCTCTCGGTGCACCCGCGCCAGCAGCGCGGCCTGCCCGGCGGAGGCGTGGCTGACCCGCACGGCCAGCTCGGACATCGGGAAGCTCTCGTCCAGGCCGTCGCGAGCCCGCGGGGGAGGAATCTGGACGCTCGAGTCCTCACCTCGGTCGATGCCGAATGCCTCGACGATCCGCTCCACCACAGCGGTGCCGGTGCTCACCTCACGGGCGGCCTCCGGGCGCACCACGCCGCTGAGGATGAGCCGGTCGCGGGCGCGCGTCGCGGCGACGTGGAAGAGCCTCAGCTCCTCCTCGGCGTCCCGCCTCTGACCCTCCTCGCGCAGCTCGCGGTGGGCGAACAGGTTGAGGGAGGGGGCGCCGAGCCGGCGCAGCTGCATCCCCACCCGCGGCTCGTCCGCCTCGTGACCCAAGGTCAGCAGGGGCGTATGCGAGCCCGCCAGCAGGCTGCGCGAGAGCTGGGGTACGGCGACGACGCCGAACTCGAGCCCCTTGGCGCTGTGGATGGTCATGATGCGCACGCCGTCGTGTCCCTCGATTGCGGTTGCGGCCTGTGCGTCGCCGTCCGCTTCGGCCCTGGCGGCGAGAAAGTCGAGCAGGCCGCGCAGGTCGCGACCCTCGCCGGCCTCGTACTCGGCGGCGAGGCGCATCAGCTTGCGCAGGTTGGCGAAGCGGGCCTCGCCGGCGGGTCGCATCAGCACGGCGAGGTCGTAGCCGGTCTCGGCGACCGTGGCGTCGATCAGGTCGGCGAGCGGCAAAAACGGCGCCC